>JAAWLV010000109.1 GCA_022798105.1 Hungatella sp. | reverse complement strand
GGGTACTCGGCGGCAAACCGGCTGCCCTGTACATTGCCTGCCACGTAGAGTCCGGGAATCACATTGCGGTTCTCGTCAAAGGTGTGGCACTCCTCGTCGGACTCCAAACCGCCGATAATCACCAGAAGCAGGGCGCACTCAAACTGGTCCGCATAGAAGGGCCCCTTCTCCAGAGCCCACATGCGGCTTTGTACTTTTCCAAAGTCCAGGTCCTCCCCGTCCTTTGCCAGCTGATTATACCGGGCGACGGATTTAAGAGCCGTCTCCTGGGCCGCCTTGTCGTCGGGATAAATCCTGGCTATCAGCTCCTCCAGGGTGTCCGCGCTGATGCAGCGGCCGTCCGCAATGGCCGCCTCCAGCTGATAGGGGCTCTTGTAATTGCGGTACGTGGCGTTGTTGGCCGGTGCCTCCTCAGGGGTGATATCCTCAAAGTAGCAGGCGCCGCCGTGGGCTGCCGGCATGTAAGGCAGCTGCTCCGGCCAGTTGGCGTCAAAAATCTGCCAGCTCTTTCTGTCTTTCACAAGCTCTATCTGATTCTCCAGCTGCTGTCCCGGCAAGTCCTCGTTCATGAAGCGCCTTCCGTTCATATCCAGGTTGAGGAATCCCGCGTTGCCCATGACTCCCACACCGGATAAGTCCGCGCCGCCGCCCATGTGGTGAATCATGGGCGCGTGGGCCTGCTGCACCGCAGCCCCGGCCCACATGCCCAGCCTGATGCCGTCGCCCTGGTTGGTCATGTTGCCCTCCACGTCCACATTGGTGAACATGCGCACGATTCCGTTGTCAATGACATCCGGGCAGAAATGTCTCACCATGGCCTCATTCTGGGAGTAGTCCCCCGTGGCCAGGATGACGCCCCCCGATGCCAGAACCTTCACGTACTTTCCCGTCCCGGCGTTTCGCAGGTACGCCCCCCGGCACCGCCCGTCCTCCATAATCAGCTTCTCCGCAAAGTGGCCGTAGCGCGCATCCACATTACCCGTGTCAATTGCAGCCTGCATGTTGGCCTGGAAGGTCACATTCTGGTTTGGAAGAAATTCCACGGAAGTTGGATAGCAGGGAAATGCCTCCTTTGTCCAGTCGTACTTCTCCGGCAGCGGATAAAAAATGGGTATCAGATAGTTGTCCGCGCTCTCGTCGGGAATCGGCGACCGGGTCTCGGGCGCGTAGTAAAGGTCCGGGTTGGCCCCCACCCACCAGTCAAAGGTCTCCCCGATGTTGTTGGCCCACTTGCTGATAATAGGGCGTTTTACCTTGTAGCAGGATTCCTGCATGTGGAAATCCACGATACCGTCGATCTGCTCCTTGGTCCAGGTGTTCCGCCCCCACTTGGCCTGCACATTGCCGTTGATAACCGCGTACTCCCCGCTTCGGCACTGGGGACCGGAGGCCTTCTCGACGGCCACCACCTTCGCCCCTTCCTCCGCAGCCGCGCGGACGGCCGCCACGCCGGCCACGCCGCAGCCGATTACCAGCACGTCTGCGGATATCTCCTCCTCCACCATGTCGTCGGTGATATCCGGCGCCTCTCCCAGCCAGTCGCCCTCCGAAGCCGCCGCGGCCTCCCCGGCCGCCGAAACCGCAGCTTCCCCCTTGGCCTGGGCGATACACTTTGCCGCTGCGTCCTTCACCGCGTTGGTGGTAACCGTCGCCCCTGATATGGCGTCGATGTCAGCGGACTGAGCCTTTAAGAGGGCTGCCCTTAGGTCATCCCCCGCCGCCTGTCCGATGCTGTCCGTCTCATTGGACAGATCCAGAGCCACATCCGTGATGCTGTCCGCGTCAAAGGTCATGGTCACTTTCACCTCTCCCATGCCCTGTGCCGTGGCGCTGTATGTACCGGGTGTGTACAGGCTCTTTGCCGCTGCCGCGGTTGTTTCCGCCGCGGCAACGGCCGCCCCGGTTGTGGTCTCTGCTGCCCCTGTGGTGGCTCCCGTGTCACTGGCGCAGGCCCCCAGAACTCCCGCCGCCGCGATGCTCAAAGCGCCCGCCGCTGTGCCCTTCAAAAACTCCCGGCGGGAAATGCCGTGTTTTCCAGTCGTTTGATCCTTTTTCATGATAAACTCCCCTCTCTGCAAAGATTTGGCATAAGTCTACCACAAAACGGACCGTTTGCTAACATTCCTTGCGCAGTTGGTCGTTTTTCTTGTTTAACTGGCAAGAGCAAACCTCTCACCCCAAAGGAATCACCACCGTCAGCACAAACCTTCCCCGCTCCCCCTCAACCGTAACCTCTCCCCCATACTTTCCGGCCGCCGACCGGATATTTTTAAGTCCGTACCCGTGTCCCCGGCCCTCCTTCTTCGTACTTTTCGCCATTCCCTCCCCATCCGGCACAATCTGTCCCGCAAAATGGTTCTCAATCCGGATAACCCCAAACGTTCTTCTCCTGTCCGCCCGGACCACGATTTCCCGCTTGTCCTCATCCTGAATCCGTTCCACAGCCTCCCTGGCATTGTCCAGCCCGTTTCCGAAGATCACCAACAGATCCTTTGGTTCCATAAAGTCAAAAATCCCCCCGTTAACCGACGGAATCAGGCGAATCCCAAGGCGCGCGCACTGGGAGCCGCTTCGCGCCAGAACGCTGTCAATCACCTCGTTTCCGGTGGAGGGAAACATCTCACAGGGAATCACATCCCCGGCTATGGACGTTATGTATTCCCGGATCTTCTCACTGTCGCTTAAGGAAGCTATATAACTGAGATGGTGCTTCATATCGTGGTAAATCTTCCGAATCTCCCCGATACTTTCCTGCTCATGGCTGTACCACTCCTGCCACGCCTGAGTGCGCACCTTAAGGGCCTGCGCCTCCTCCCTCACCCTCTGTTCGCTGATTCGGTATTTCGTCTGCAGAAGGATAATCAAATCGCAGACACACAGCATCAGACAGATAACGGCCAGAGTTGTCTCCATGGCCTTCCCGCCTCCGTAGGTGTAACTCTTCATCTGAAGATACTTAATAAGACCGTAGGGAATTGCCGGAAAAAACACTGCCCCCATGTCCTGCCTCCTTAAAGGCAGTTCCCCTTCTATCTCCATAATCTTCTCCACCTGCCTCAGGATCAGAAACTGCATGGCCCCGCACAGCACCATGGAGCCTGTGTTTAGCCACGGTTCCTCTGTCACAGGCAGTTCAAAAAGCGAGCACGCCACATCCAGAAGCAGCATTTTGCAGATGTCTTTCACCATATAAAAAGCCAGCGTCACATATCCGGACATGAGAAGTCCGCACCGCTTCACCATGACCATATACAAAAACAGAAAAAGAATCCGCAGAAGAAAACTGAAAAAAAACGGGACCCGGGCCTGTCCGGTCTGCAGTGTTGTAAGAATTCCCCACCACAGGATACGGACACACCACACCTTCCCTCTCCCTTCCATCCGCTCAGGCAGCTTTCTTCCAAAATAGATAAAAAGGCTGATCTCAGCCAGGATCCACAGCCCTGCTGCCGCCCAGTCAGCCGCTCTGCATCCATACACATAAATCATAAGCTTCCCCCCAGATACCTGGCAAAGGCCTGACTGAGCGCCTTCTTTCTCTGCCTGCTGACAGGCACCAGATCTCCCTCCACCTCCAAATCACATCTCCCGATGGAGGACACATAGGCCAAATTTACCAGAAATGCCTGATGACATCTGAAGAAAGCACCCCTGGCCAAACGCTCCTCAAAATACCGCAGCGTCCCGTTTACCTCCAGAATGCCCTGCCTTCGGTGAAGGCGGATCTTCCGCCCATACATCTCAACATAAAAAATATCGTTTATATCTATCTGGTAAAGCTTCCCGTCCCCCTTTACGGCAATCTTCCCCGGATTCCTCCTTCCCGCAAATTCCAGGATCCTGTCCAGTTCCTCCTCCATGCGCAGGGCAGAAACCGGTTTTACCAGAAAATCCAGGGCCTGGACGGAATATCCATCGATGGCATACCCGGCCATGTTGGTGATAAACACAATCATCACCTGCCTGTCGTAGGTCCGGATCCGCTTAGCTGCCGCCATGCCGTCAAGCCCTTCCATATCAATATCCATAAAGATCACGTCAAACGATTCCCGGGCCGCCTTTGCAATCTCCTCCCCGTCCCCGTACTGACACAGCTCCGCCGAAATACCCCTTTTCCTAAAATACTCTGTGATACAGGAACATATATGCCGCCGCTCTTCCTGCTCATTCTCCACCACTGCAATCCGCAACCTCTTATCCTCTCTAATAATTATTTCACTATACCCAATTGCTGCCGCTGGCTGCAATCGCACGAAAACATGTTACTCGTAATATATCACATTTCTCCCCTAACGAAAACTGTAAATTTGGCCTGACCTACGACGCCGGCAGTACAGCTGACAGGAGAGGCAAAAAAGGGATGCCTGAAAAGAGTCCCCTTAAACCCTTCTCAGACATCCCTTCTGGGGCCGCCACGTCCCTACTCCTCCTCACACGCCTCCCCGTTTTCCATCTTCACCTGCATCTTCTCATACATTTTGAAGAACGGGAAATAGATTGCTCCGTCCAGCACAATCAGAATTCCAATCAGCACAGGCGCCTTCCAGTCCATGGTGGAGAAAAACGCTCCGATAATGGACGGCATCTGCCAGGAAAGCATGGCGTAGGTCTTCCCCACCATCCCCAGGCTCATGGCCAGATAGGCAATGGTTCCGTTCATCACAGAGGTCACCATAAACGGCACAAAAAACACCGGGTTTAACATCAGCGGCAGTCCGAAGATAACCGGCTCCGAAATCCCGAAAAACGCAGGCACAGCTCCCAGACGCCCGATTGCCTTAAGCTGCTTGGACCTGGATGTGGACAGAAGGGCGGTCAGCGCCAGCACGGAACCGCACCCGCCGATGACCACAAAGTACACCCAGAACGGCGTGGTGAAAATGGTGGGCAGAGCCTCCCCCGCCGCGTGAGCCACCGCGTTGAGAGACAGATTTCCGTCTCGGATAGGCCCCAACACGCCCGACAAAGCCGCGTCGTGGATTCCGAAAAACCAGAACACGTGAACCAACAGCGTGATAACCATCGTAAAGCCAAGATTATCCATGGCAGCCAGGGACGGGGAAAGAATCCCGTAAATCAGCTTGGGGAAGGTTGTCCCCATCTTGTTCATCACCGTATACACCCCGATGTACAGAATCATCAGCACAGCCCCGGGCACGATGGACGCAAACACGTCGGACAGAGACGGCGGCACCGTGTCAGGCAGGGAAATCTTTCCAAACTCCCGCTTCCTCATAAAACAGTACAGATCCGCCGTGGCAATGGAGATAAGCATGGCCGGAATCAGTCCCTTGCCGTCCATGTAGGACATCTCCACCACCTTCCCGTCCCAGCCCAGGGACTGAGGCTCCACCACCAGCATCCAGAACCCGCACACCCCCAGAAGAATGGGGAGAAAGGACTCCATCTTCTCATTCCTGCACAGAAAATGGATGATGCCGATACATATGTACAGGGACATGGCTCCCAGCGTCAGCGCATTGACCCAGGAAAATATGGCGGCATTATCCGCCGCGAACTTAGCCCACGCCATGGTGATGCCGCTGCCCGCCGTCTCCACCGACGGCGCCGAATTGAGCACCGCCGCAATACCTCCCGCAAAGGTTATGGGCAGCAGAGACATAAACGCGTCCCTGATGGCCTGCAGATGCCTTTCATTTCCAAACTTCTCCGCGACAGGCATCACGTACCGCTCCATTGTCGCGCTCATCTTGTCAATATTCATGGTTACATTTCCTCCCCGTATTTCGTTCGGTTAATGGTCTTTCCCTGAGACTCAATCACGTCCTTAAACCAGTAGTAACTCTTCTTCGGCTTCCGCTCCAGGCCGCCCTCGTAATCCACAGCCACCAGCCCGTACCGTTTCTCCGTGCCGTTCTTCCAGGAATACAGATCAAAGGGCGACCAGGCATAATACCCTCTCACATCGCACCCCTCATCCCTGGCGTTGAGCACCGCGTTGATGTGCATGTCCATAAATTCAATCCGCTCTCTGTCGTCAATCTCATCTACCGAACCGTCCTCATACAGGCCGATGCCGTTTTCCGTCACAAACACAGGCAGATGATACTTGTTCCACACGCTTCGGATTCCCTCATAAAGCCCCTCCGGGAAAATCTCCGTATCCCACTCCGTGTACCTGCTGCTCTCAGGCCGCACCTGCTCAAACCATCCCTTGATGATGGTCTGGGAAGTCCCCTTGGCCTTGCTGCCCGCGTTGTTGACGATAAGGGTGGTTTCCCCCGTCTCATAGGGCTTTATCATGACCCTGGCGTAGTAGTTCAGCCCCAGAAAATCCACCGTATACCTTCGGATAATCTCCAGATCCTCCGGCAGCATCATGGACAGGTCGCACACACCCGAAAGCTCTCCCAAAAGGTCCCCCGGAATCTCCCCGAAAGCCGCCGTATCCAGAATCCAGTTGTTAAAGAAATTGTCCGCGTAGCGCATGGCAATCTTCGTCTTTACCGTGTTGTCCACCCCGTACACCGGAGAAAAGCTGTGGACAATCCCGATCTGCCCCTTATACGCCCCCGTCTTAAACTCTCTCACCGCCATGGCCGAAGCCAGCATCATATAGTAGGCCGAAGTCACCGTCTCCTGAAGGTTCTGATGGCCCGGCGGGTAATTGCCGATGAGATACCCGCTGAAGGTGTAGTACCTTGGCTCATTAAAGGTGGTCCAGTAATGGACCCGGTCCCCAAACGCGTCAAAACACACCTTTGCAAAATGGGTGTAGGCCCTACAGGTCTCCCGGTTCAGCCATCCGCCCTCCTCCTCCAGATACTGGGGCAGATCCCAGTGGAAAATGGTCACAAAGGGGGTGATGCCCTGCTCCAGGCACGCATCGATCACCTGGTTGTAAAATGCGATCCCCTCCGGGTTAATATCCCCCTGCCGGTTTTTGATGATCCTTGGCCAGGCGACGGAAAAGCGATAGCTGTTGTGCCCCCCTTCTTTCATCATCCGGATATCTTCCCGAAACCGATGAAAATGGTCGCTGGCCACGTCCCCGTTTTCCAGCCCGTTTTCGTGAAGGTACTTGTCCCACATGGACTCTGCCCGTCCGCCTTCCTGCCATCCGCCTTCGCACTGGTAAGAGGCCGTTGCCCCTCCCCAAAGAAACTCTGTCATGTTCCCTGTCCTCCTTAACTTTTCTTGAGGTCATTATAGCAGGACCCGAAAAGAAAGAAAAACCTGCTTTTTCCGCTGCGAAACGGAAAAAACAGGTTTTTTAGATACCGGGACAGAGCCTACAAAAGCTCCTCCACAAATGTCCTGCAGTCCTTAATCTTTGACAGCTGATGAACCACTCCCGCCTTCATCAGATTTCGTATCATCATATCGTATATCGGCGTCATATTTTCATTCCAGTTAGGCGCCAGGGCCAGGAGGAACACAATCTTCACATTCACATCCCCCCAGGGAATCCGCTCCTTCAGGATACAGACGCCGGCAGCGCTTTTGGCGGCCGTATTCTCCATGGCGTGGGCCACTGCAAACCCCATGGCAAATACCGTGGGCGCAAGATTCTCCCGCACCATGACGCTCTCCAGAAACTCATCTGTCACATACCCCTGAGCCTTAAGCTCCCCGCACATAAATGCCAGGACCTCTCCGAACGAGGCGCACTCCACATCCGTGAAAAACAGAGACGGCCGAAACAGCCGCTTAAAATAGCTTCTCACGCTGCGCACTTCCTCCTCCCTGACCACGGTCAGCAGCTTTTCCTTCTCATGGTAATCCAGAAAATTGCGGCACAGAATAACCGGTACGTCGTCGGGAGTCTGCTCTAAGGGCACCGTGGTCAGCACTGCCAGGATATCCCTTGGAAAATAGGAGGGCATGTCAAACAGGGAATAGCTCTCCCCTATGGAGATACGGCACTCTCCCATGTCCTCCAGCCGCTTTCTCATAAGTTCCTTCACCGGTTTTCCGAAGGGATTGACAAGCGCCACCTTCTTGGGGCTGCGCATCATCCTGGTCTCCATGGCCCGGATAATGTGGAGGGCGAAAAAACCCACCTCATCCTCCCCCACGCCGCAGCCTGTCAGCCGTCCGAACCGCTCCCCGAAGAAAACGGCGATATCATACTCCAGCGGGTACTGGGATTTCAGCCTCTGAAGGATGGGATTGATATTCTGCTGACGGTTCCGGTTCCTCTTAAGCGTCCCCATGATCTGGGCCATCATCTCCTGGCCAAACTCCTCGTCCCCGGAAAAATCGTACCCGTATTCCAGCGTCACGGCGGACAAAATATCCTCCAGGATCCCCCTGGCCAGGCTGCTTTCCGTCTCCTTGATGTAGTAGAAATCATTGCGGAACACCTGCCTGAAGTACCGGTACTCCTGAGAAGGCGCCTTCACGTTCAGCCTCCTCTCCAGAGCCTCCATCATGCTCCGGACTATGTGCTCTGATTCGTCCTCTGTAAACTGACAAAGACCTGGGGCGTCTGTGCTCCGTGCAGACGATTGCCGGCCGTCTTTTGAAAGCCTGCCGGCATCCTGCCCGGCTTCCGTAAATCGGCCGCCGCTCTCACTGGCTTCCTTGACGCCCTCCGAAACCCGGCCGCCGCTCTCACCGGCCTCCTGCCGTTCATCCGGCAGCAGGCATCCTGCCGCCATTCTCTCTGCCATAACCCCGATTTCCACCACCAGCCGCATGATGGTGGCGTCAAAAAACCGGCTTCTCCCCCTTCCAAGGCTCCCAAGCAGCAGCTCCTTGATCCAGACAATATCCACCCACTCAAAGTACGGCTGAAAACTTTCCGGCTCAAAAAACCGGTTTAAATTCTTCGTGGTAATGTAAACGGCATAGTAATTCCGCTTCTCCTCCTCACTCATGTCCATCGCCAGAAAACCGCCCCGCTTGCAGATGCCTCCTCCGCTGCACCTGCCCGCCATCCGCCGGTTCACCCGGCTTACGATCCTGGACAAGAGCGTATCGCTGATATACAGCTCCTCAGCCAGCTCCCCGTAAGGAACCTCCCCGCCGAAAAGCACCTGCCTGACAATCTCCCACTCCGGATTCTCCTCACTGTCCGGCCTTCCAAACTCCCTGACAGCCCCGGAGCCGTCAGGCTCCTCAATAAAATACCCCTGCCCTTTCTTGGACCGGATCAGCTCCCGGCCCTTCTCCCTGTTGATCTCCTTAATCTCGCTTCTCACGGTCCTGTCGCTGATGTGAAGGTGGTGTCCGATCTCTTTCGCGGTCAGACACTCTTCCCCGGCCAGCAAATCCCAGATCTGTCTCTGCCTTACGGTCATCTCTTCTGTCCTCTAAAGAAAAACAAAGGGCAGCACCGCGGCCGCCCCTTTAACCA
>JAAWLV010000108.1 GCA_022798105.1 Hungatella sp. | reverse complement strand
GTTTTTGAAGTCAATGTGCTAAGTTTTCAAGGTGCATGTGTAAAGAATGTTACTTTAAATCGCCCGATTTGTCGGGCAACTCATGACATTGGGTGTGAAGAGTATCTAATCGTGACAAATTCTCTCTGAGTGATTGACATTTTCCGCGAAAAGTATTATATTAGTAACAAGCAAATGAAGGGGAGTAGCGAAACATTCCATGTACAGATTTCTATGGGATGGGTTTGAAATCGTCATTCGATGCAGAGATGCATCCGTATCAAATGAGAAAGCAAGACTTTTATTGTGGCAGAGAAAAGATGTCATAGTAGAAGTCTTTTTTTATTAACTATATGGCTTCATCTGCCGCGGAAGGTCATACCCAAAGGGTACCCCTTAATGCTGGCTCCTATGGAGCGGGGGCACTTCGTGCCGCAAGGTTTAAGATTAAGAGAGGAGAGTCAATGATATGACAGAAGCGAGAAGAAGACAGGAGATTGAGGAGGCCGTCAGGGCCGGGGAGAAAGCCCTTATCAGTCTGCGGGCAGCCAGAAGCCAGCTGGAAAGCGCGAGAAAGTGGGGAGTCTGGGATATGATAGGCGGAGGGCTGATTAGCAGCATGATAAAGCATTCCAGGATCGATGACGCGTCCGCTTACCTGGAGAGCGCCAAAATGGATCTGAAGATTTTTCAGAGAGAGTTAAAAGATATTTCCGACTTTTCGGAGCTGGGGATTGATATCGGAGGAGTTCTTTCATTTGCCGATCTTTTTTTGGACGGGATTGTGGCCGACTGGATGGTGCAGAGAAAGATCGATGAGGCCAGAAGGCAGGTGGATGGGGGGATCGTGAAAGTGGAGCTGCTGGTTGGAAAACTGAAAGCGCAGAAGGAGGTGTAAGTATGGGATGTTTGGGGAATCTTTTGTGGTTTGTGTTCGGGGGATTTATCAGCGGAGTAAGCTGGTGTCTGGCTGGGTGCCTGTGGTGCCTGACGCTTATCGGGATCCCTGTGGGGCTTCAGTGTTTTAAGCTGGCCGGGCTGACCTTCTTCCCTTTTGGGAAGGAGGTGCGCTACGGGGGAGGAGCGGGAAGCTTCCTTTTAAATGTTGTGTGGCTTTTGGTGTCAGGCCTTCCTCTGGCGCTGGAGCATGTGGTGTGGGCGCTGGTTCTGTGTGTGACGATTGTGGGAATTCCGTTTGGACTGCAGCATTTTAAACTGGCGAAGCTGGCGCTGATGCCTTTTGGGACGGAAGTGTACTGAGACAAAGAACCACCAGGAGAATTGGAAAGAGAGTAAAGAAACCATGGAAAACATAAGAATCCTTGTGATTGAAGACGAGACGGACATAAGAAACCTGCTGCGGATGAATCTGGAGGCGGTGGGCTATGAGGTGGATGAGGCGGCGGACGGAAATGAGGCGGCCAAAAAGCTTGTGCAGCAGGGAAGCCGGATCGATCTGGCTTTGACGGATGTGATGATTCCGGGCCCTGACGGGTTTGAATTGTTTCCCATTATGGAGAAGAGGGGGATTCCCTGTATATTTCTCACTGCCAAATCGGACGTGATGAGCAAGGTCCGGGGTCTGAAGGCAGGGGCAGAGGATTATATCGTAAAGCCTTTTGAACTGATGGAGCTTTATGCCAGGATTGAGAATGTACTGAAGCGCCGCGGGAAACTGAAAAGCCGTATTGAGGTGGACGAATGCGTCATAGATCTGAGGAGCCATAAGGTCTGGGAGGAGGGCAGGCAGGTGGCCCTAAAGCCTATGGAGTACGATCTTCTGGTATTTTTGTGCCGCAACCGCAATGTGGCCTTTACCAGGGACGGGCTTCTTGCACAGGTGTGGGGGGATGAATACGGTGGAGAGACAAGGACTGTGGATGTCCATGTGGCAAACCTGCGCAAAAAATTACAGGCGGCGGCCCACATAAAAACCATTCCCAGGCTGGGGTACCGGTGGGAGTAAAGGCCGGCAGCCTGGGCAGGAGAGCGAGGGAAAGAGGATGAAATTAAGACATAAGCTGATGATCCTTATACTGGCGGCATGCACCGGTGCATTTGGTGTGTGCGCCGGTTTTTTTGCCGTGAAAATGAATGCATTTACCGTGAAGATGGCCACGGAGAACAATGTCAGGCAGATGGAGGCCAAAGACTATGTGTTTTCCCAGATGGTTACGGATACCCGGTTTGACGCCATGGGGGAGATTGCCCTGGAGGCCTATTTGAAATATCAGTTCCGCCGGTGTTTCGGGGAGGGGTATGCGCTGTTAAAGAATCAGGAGTGCCTGGTGAATCTGACGGAGTTTGCCATACTGGCGCCCTCTCTGTATGAGGGAGATTACATGGTTCAGCACCTTGAGGACGGACAGACGGTGGTTTTGATGGAGAGGGAGCTTTCGGCATTTCCCCAGTACCAGGTGCTGCTTGTGCAGGATATCACGGATTATGAGCGGGAAATGGGGAAGCAGATGAGGGAATACCTTGGTGTGTGCGGCGGCATTTTGGCAGCGGCGGCAGCGGTGGTATACCTGATTTTGGGGAAGATCCTGGGGCCGCTGAGGAGTTTGACGGATGCGGCGGCAAGGCTTGGGGACGGGGATCTGAAGGTGCGGGTCTGTGTAAAGGGAAAGGATGAGATAGGAGTCCTGGCGGAGGCATTTAACGGTATGGCAGGCCGGGTGGAGGGGCAGGTGGAGGATCTGAGGCTGCTTCTCGGCGCCCTGGCCCATGAGATTAAGACACCCATGACCAGCATCATCGGGTATGGGGAGAGCCTTCTGCGCCTGAAACTGACAAAGGAACAAAAGGAACAGGCGCTTATGGGGATCTGCAGGGGCGGGAGACGGCTGGAGCGGCTGTGCGGCAAGCTGCTTGCCATGCTTGGCATGTATGGTATTTCTGAGAGGGCAGGCAGCAGGAGCGCCGGTGATGGCCAGGAGGATTCGGGGGAGATCCGGATGGAGACGCTGTCTGTAAGAGAAATTTTCCAGGAGGCGGTGGAAGAGCTTTCTCTGCCAATCGAAGAAAAGGGGATACAGATTGTCTGGGAGATAGGAGGGGAACCGGAGGTGAAAGGGGATCGGGAGCTTTTGGTGTCCCTTCTTTACAACCTGATACACAACAGCATTAAGGCTTCCGCAACCGGAGGGAGGATATGGCTGGAGGCGGATGAGGAGAAATTGGCTGTGACGGATGAGGGATCGGGGATCAAGGCTGAGGATCTTCCTCACGTGTGGGATGCATTTTTTATGTCGGACAAGTCCAGGTCAAGAAGCGAGGGCGGCTCCGGGCTGGGACTGGCGCTGGCGGACAGGATTGTGAAGCTTCATTATATGAATGCGGTTATTGAGAGCCGGGAGGGGAAAGGAACCAGGGTTATTGTGGCTTACAGAGGGAGGCAGGCCGCACAAAAATATCCGGACTGATAATTTGCTGCTTTGCAGAAATTCCGGTGAATGAAGCATTCGCTGCCTGCGCCCTCTGCACGTCTGCAGGGCAGTTAATTTACAAATCGTTTACAACTCAATGAAGATTTCCGGAGGCAGGTTTTGGTATATTGTAGTTGCAGGATTTGAGAAAAGACTGGAATTTTCAAAAAAGAGAGGTGGAAATGATGAGGAACACAGACAAAAGGATGGGATATTGGGTTTGCGGGGCGTATGTTCTGGCATGGGTGGTTCTGGCGGCGGGATGCGGCCGCCTTAAGGAACCGGCAGTGGTGGGAAAACAGGAAGAGGAAGAAACGGGAGAGGGGCAGACTGTACAGGCTTTGGAGGATGGGACAGAAAACGGGGAGGATATTTTAACTATGCTTTCGGTCCCGGACCGGTATGAGACCAGACTTCAGGAGGGCGGGGTGATTCTGACAGCGGACGCGGCAGTGGAAATGCCGGATACAAAAGGGCTTGGCAGCTATGAGATAGCCGGCGAAAGCTTTACCTGGGAGGAATTTGAGCGCATCGGCAGTTCCTTGGCGGACAGGCTTGGCCTGGACTGGCAGCAGAAAGAGGAACAGGATATGCAGGCTCTGGCAGGAGAGGAGGAGGGGGAGTCGCAGGAGGAAAGCCGGCACAGGGTATTCAGGCTTGAGGAGGGAAACATGCGCTGGCAGATAGATTATAGATGGTTTCCGGAGACGGACGGGGAGGGGAACGAGGAGATTGGCCCTTCTTTTATCTGGTGGGTCAACCTGGATGCGGGAAAATGGGAAGGCACCCCTGCAGGCAGTGAGACTTACGGAAAGTCCGACCCGGCTATGGACGGGCGGCTTATGCTGGCGTCGGAGTTTGAGAAGGATGCGGAGAAGCTTTTGAGAGAGTGGGGGATGGAGGAGTACAGGATTTGGGGAACCTGGTGGGTGAAAAGCGGATATTCGGATCGGCCGGATGAGTACCGGTATCATATCCGGTGTACGCCGGTGCTTGAGGGGATTGCCTTTAGCCGGATGAAGGGAGTTCTGGAGGGAGTGGGGAAAAGAGAGTCCCTGCCCTATGTGAGGTTTGATTATCTGGAGGACGGGACCCTGGAAGTGGTGAATGTGGTGGGGAAGGCAAAGGTGAGTAAGAGAGAGGACGGAGGGATGTTTTTTCTGCCTTTTCAGGCGGTGGCGGAGCTGTTTGAGCAGTATGTCAGGGACTGCGGGAAGGAAATGCCGGATGAGGGGAAAGGGACGCGTTCGATCCGTGTGAGCCGGGTGAAGATGGAGTATGCAGGGGTGGAAGGCGGCAGGCTGGTGCCGGTGTGGACATTTTATGGGGCTGATGAAGGGGAGAGGAGGGAACTGCCTGTCTTGTCGGTCCGGGCTGATGACGGGCAGGTGCTGGGGATGGAGATGGAGTGAGGAGGTATGGGAGGGACGGCTCGCTGCGCATTGCGGTGGAGGAGGTTCGCAGAGCTCACGGGAGGGACGGCTCGCTTCGCATTGCAGGGGAGGGGTTCGCAGAGCTCAGGGGAGGTCGGCTCGCTTCGCATTGCAGGGGAGGGGTTCGCAGAGCTCACGGGAGGTCGGCTCGCTTCGCATTGCGATGGAGGAGGTTCGCAGAGCTCACCGAGGAGGAGCGGCTCGCTTCGCATTGCAGGGGAGGAGAGGGGTGGGAGGCCGCGACTCCGCAGTAGAGCTCGACTCCGCTGCCGCTCCGTCTCGCTCGCGGGCTTCGCCCTATAAAAAAATTCAGGAGGAAATCTGCTTACGTGCAAGCACGACACAGATTTCCTCCTGAATTTTTTTGCACTGCTCATTGCAGGGGCGGACATTGTTCCCAAAATAATACTTGAAAATGCTAGATTTTACCTTTTCAAATTGATAAAAAATTGTTATAATACTACACAGGTCAGTATGTGTTTATAATACATACTTCACTGAGCAACATCAAAATTGTAGGAGGAAAATCAAATGGCAAGAAAAATGAAAACCATGGATGGTAATCAGGCAGCTGCACATGCTTCGTATGCGTTTACTGAAGTAGCTGCCATGTATCCCATTACCCCGTCTTCCGTTATGCCTGAGCATGTGGATGAGTGGGCGACGGAGGGGAGAAAGAATATCTTCGGACGTACAGTCCAGATTACGGAGATGCAGTCTGAGGCAGGTGCTGCAGGTGCGGTTCACGGCTCTTTGACTGCAGGTGCGCTTACAGCTACCTATACCGCTTCTCAGGGTCTTCTTCTGATGATTCCTAACCTGTACAAGATCGCCGGCGAGCAGCTTCCGGGCGTTATCAATGTTTCTGCCCGCGCCCTGGCCAGTCATGCACTGTCTATTTTCGGCGACCACTCCGACGTGTATGCCTGCCGTCAGACCGGCTGCGCGATGCTGTGTGAGTCCAGCGTACAGGAAGTTATGGATTTGACCGCAGTTGCTCATCTGGCTGCTATTAAGGGCAAGGTTCCCTTTATTAACTTCTTTGACGGTTTCCGCACTTCCCACGAGATCCAGAAGATCGAGGCATGGGATTATGAGGATCTGGCTGAGATGGCTGACTGGGATGCTATCGCTGAGTTCCGTAAACATGCTCTGAATCCCAATCATCCCTGCCAGAGAGGTTCCGCTCAGAACCCGGATATCTTCTTCCAGGCACGTGAGGCCTGCAACCCGTACTATGACGCTCTTCCGGCCATTGTTCAGGAGTATATGGACAAGGTTAACGAGAAAGCCGGCACGGATTATAAACTGTTTAACTACTACGGAGCTGCCGACGCAGAGCATGTGATCGTTGCTATGGGTTCCGTTAATGATACCATCGAAGAGACCATCGACTATATGGTTAAGACAACCGGCGCAAAGGTAGGCGTTGTGAAAGTTCGCCTGTACAGACCATTCAGCGCCGAGGCCCTGATTAATGCCATTCCCGATACAGTTAAGAAGATTTCCGTTCTTGACAGGACGAAAGAGCCCGGTTCCCTGGGTGAGCCCCTGTATCTGGATGTGGTTGCCGCTCTTAAGGGCAGCAAGTTTGACAGCGTAGAGATCGTATCCGGACGTTACGGCCTTGGTTCCAAGGACACCACACCGGCTCAGATCGTGGCTGTCTATGAGAACAGCGAGAAGAAGAGATTCACCATCGGTATCGAGGATGATGTGACCAATCTGTCCCTGAAGCTGGGCGCACCTCTGGTAACCACTCCCGAGGGAACCACCAACTGCAAGTTCTGGGGCCTTGGCGCTGACGGTACCGTAGGCGCGAACAAGAACTCCATCAAGATCATCGGCGACAACACCGATATGTATGCCCAGGCGTACTTTGATTACGACTCTAAGAAATCCGGCGGCGTGACCATGTCCCATCTGCGCTTCGGCCATAAGAAGATTAAATCCACCTACCTGATCCGCAAGGCTGACTTTGTGGCCTGCCACAACCCGGCTTATGTGAGAAAGTACAACATGGTTCAGGAACTGGTTGACGGCGGTACCTTCCTGCTGAACTGTTCCTGGAGCCCGGAGGAGCTGGAGACCCATCTTCCCGGACAGATGAAGAAATTCATCGCTGACCACAACATCAACCTGTACACCATCGACGGCGTTAAGATTGGTATCGAGACCGGCATGGGCCCCACACGTATCAACACCATCCTTCAGTCCGCATTCTTCAAGCTGACCGGCATTATCCCGGAGGAGAAGGCTATCCAGCTGATGAAGGACGCCGCACAGAAGACCTACGGCCGTAAAGGCGAGGACGTGGTTAAGAAGAACTGGGATGCCATCGACGCAGGCGCACAGGGCGTTGTGAAGGTGGAAGTTCCCGCAAGCTGGAAAGACTGCAAAGACGAAGGCCTTGATTACAAGGTAGTTACCGACGGAAGAAAGGATGTTATTGATTTTGTTAATAACGTACAGACCAAGGTAAGCGCTCAGGAGGGCAACACCCTGCCTGTATCCGCATTTAACGAGTATGTGGACGGCTCCACGCCATCCGGTTCCTCCGCTTACGAGAAGAGAGGAATCGCAGTAAACGTACCGGTTTGGAATCCGGACAACTGTATCCAGTGTAACTTCTGTTCCTATGTATGTCCCCACGCGGTTATCCGTCCCGTTGCCATGACCGAGGATGAGGCGGCTAAGGCTCCGGAGGGAACAAAGACCCTGACTATGACCGGTATGCCTCAGTACAAGTTTACCGTTTCCATCTCCTCCCTTGACTGTACGGGATGCGGCTCCTGTGCAAATGTATGTCCCGGCAAGAAGGGCGAGAAGGCTCTCGTTATGGACAAGCTGGCAGACCATCTGGATCAGCAGCAGGTATTTGACTACGGCTGCACCGTTCCGGTGAAGACAGACGTTGTTGAGAAGTTCAAAGAGACCACGGTTAAGGGCAGCCAGTTCAAGCAGCCTCTCCTTGAGTTCTCCGGCGCATGCGCAGGCTGCGGCGAGACACCTTACGCCAAGCTGATTACCCAGCTGTTCGGCGACAGAATGTATATTGCCAACGCGACAGGATGTTCCTCCATCTGGGGCAACTCCTCACCGTCCACACCTTACACCGTTAACGTGAAGGGCCAGGGTCCTGCATGGGATAACTCCCTGTTCGAGGACAATGCAGAGTTCGGCTTCGGTATGCTGCTGGCTCAGAACGCCATCCGCGACGAGCTGAAGGAGAAGGTTGAGATGGTGGCTGCCGACGACAGAGCGAGCGACGAAGTGAAGGCTGCCTGCAAGGAGTGGCTGGATACCTTCGGTATCGGCGCTGTAAACGGCACGGCTACAGACAAGCTGGTTGCGGCTCTGGAAGGCATTGACTGCGAGACCTGCAAGTATATTGTTGCAAATAAAGATTATCTGGCCAAGAAGTCTCAGTGGATCTTCGGCGGCGACGGATGGGCTTACGACATCGGCTTCGGCGGCGTTGACCACGTGCTGGCCAGCGGCAAGGATATCAACATCATGGTATTCGATACCGAGGTTTACTCCAACACCGGCGGACAGTCCTCCAAGGCTACCAAGACCGGCGCGGTTGCCCAGTTCGCGGCAGGCGGCAAGGAGACCAAGAAGAAAGACCTGGCAAGCATCGCCATGTCCTACGGCTATGTGTATGTAGCTCAGATCTCCATGGGCGCCGACATGGCTCAGACCGTTAAGGCCATCGCAGAGGCAGAGGCTTATCCGGGTCCGTCCCTGATTCTGGCTTACGCTCCGTGTATCAACCACGGCATCAAGAAGGGCATGAGCAAGGCTCAGACCGAGGAGAAGCTGGCTGTTGAGACCGGTTACTGGAACAACTTCCGCTACAACCCGGCTGCAGAGAACAAGTTCACTCTGGACAGTAAGGCTCCGAAGATGGAAGGCTATCAGGAGTTCCTTAAGGGCGAGGTTCGCTACGCTTCCCTGGCCATGAAGAATCCTGAGAGAGCAGCGAAACTGTTCGCTAAGAACGAGGCTGAGGCTAAGGAGAGATACGAGTATCTGTCTAAGCTGGTTGCTCTGTACGGCAATGAATAAATCAGATTTTTAGAGAGCGATTCCAATGAGTTCTCCCCCCGCCGGTCTGTTTTGAACAGGCTGGCGGGGTTTTTTTGTGCCCGCTGGATATAGGATCTAAGGGGGGAGAGAATAAATGTTAATTTGAACAGTGAAAATCTTCCTTTCGTTTCGCGGACATGGATTGTCATGTTGGTACGGGACATCGTAATGGAGATGGACGACTTCAGAAACACGTAATCCCAAAGGATCTTCACTTCCAGTCGTTTGGCAGTCAGGAAATTTTGTGCATTATCAAGCAATTGCCGAAATACACACATGAGAAAGGTATTGACTATGTTCTTGTCGGGGATTACTATATCCCCATGCTGACGCTGCTAGTACATCGTTGCACTAATCTTGAAGTAAATAGCACTTGATATTCGTGTCAGCTGTGCGTCTGCGAAGCGACGGCGTAGTGGTGCCTACGGCTAGCT
>JAAWLV010000107.1 GCA_022798105.1 Hungatella sp. | reverse complement strand
CGGGCAGTTTACTGTGGAGCTGCCCTGTGTAAGTGGCGATGACGTTTGGGTCTTGCGCAACAGGAATCTGTGAACCGTGTCAGGGCAGGAATGCAGCAGCACTAAGCGGAACCTTCTGTGTGCCGCGAGGCAGCCTGGACTGAGTTAACTGCACAGGTAACGTCTGTGGTATCTGCACAAAGTGAGATGCACGGATTTAATTTTATAAAAGAAACTATCCGCCGGGGGACAGAAAGTGATTTTTGTTCCCCGGAAGTTTTTTGTCTCGGAAAAGACTTTTCCCTTGCCCATGGAAAACCTTTGTATTATAATTACAGAATGGAATTTGTACCTATAATGTTGCATATCTTTGGGGGAAAGGAATGATGAGATCATGAGAGTAGGAATGTTGACCAGCGGAGGAGACTGCCAGAGCCTGAACGCTACCATGCGGGGAGTTGCAAAGTCGCTGTACCGAATGTACGGGCAGGAAGTGGAGATCATCGGTTTTGAGGACGGATACAGAGGCTTGATTTATGCGGATTACCATGTGATGAAGCCGTCGGACTTTTCCGGGATCCTTACAGAAGGCGGTACGATTTTAGGTACGTCCAGGCAGCCGTTTAAACAGATGAGAGTGCCCGATGAAAACGGCCTGGATAAAGTTGAGGCTATGAAGCACACATACAAAAAGCTGAAGCTGGAATGTCTGGTTGTGCTGGGGGGCAACGGCAGTCAGAAGACGGCCAATCTTCTGAGGGAAGAGGGGCTAAACATCGTATCCCTGCCGAAAACCATTGACAATGATCTCTGGGGAACGGATATGACTTTCGGATTCCAGAGTGCGGTGAATGTTGCCACCAATGCCATTGACTGTATTCACACTACGGCTGCATCCCACGGCAGAGTATTTATCGTTGAGGTTATGGGCCATAAAGTTGGTTCCCTTACGCTTCATGCAGGGATTGCCGGAGGCGCCGACATCATTCTGATTCCGGAGATCCCATATGACATAAATATTGTAGTAAAAGCCCTGAAAGAGCGGAATAAAAAGGGTAAACGTTTCTCTATCCTTGCTGTGGCGGAGGGTGCCATTTCCAAGGAGGATGCCAAGCTAAGCAAGAAAGAACTGAAAGAGAAGCGCAAGAGCGGGGTGATTTATCCGTCGGTTGCATATGAACTGGGAGCCCAGATTGAAGAACTGACAGGCCAGGAAGTGCGGGTTACGGTTCCGGGCCATATGCAGCGGGGCGGGGAACCATGCCCTTATGACAGGGTGCTGTCCACGAGAGTAGGAGCGGCGGCGGCCAGGCTGATCCAGGAAAAGACTTACGGATATATGGTCTGTATAAAAGACGGGGAAGTAGATAAAGTTCCTCTGGGGGAAGTGGCAGGAAAGCTTAAGACCGTAGACCCCGAATGTTCTATGATAAAGGAAGCAAAACTTATCGGCATCTGTTTCGGAGACGAATAGAAGAGCTGCTACAAATAATACAGAGGTGAAACAAATACATGTCTTATACGGCACTATACCGCAAATGGCGTCCGTCCGGATTTGAGGATGTAAAAGGCCAGGATCACATTGTTCGGACGCTGAAAAACCAAATAACATCAGGGCGTATCGGCCATGCTTATTTATTCTGCGGTACAAGAGGTACCGGTAAGACCAGTATTGCCAAAATATTTGCCCGGGCTGTAAACTGTGAGAAACCGGTGGATGGAAGTCCCTGCAAAGCCTGCAGAACATGCCGGAATATTGCCTCCGGTTCCTCGCTTAATGTGGTGGAGATTGACGCGGCTTCCAACAACGGTGTGGAAAACATCCGGGATATCAGGGAGCAGGTACAGTATCCGCCAACAGAGGGCAGATACCGGGTTTATATTATTGACGAGGTGCATATGCTGTCAACAGGGGCGTTTAACGCACTGTTAAAGACGCTTGAGGAGCCGCCGTCCTACGTGATTTTTATTCTGGCAACCACGGAGGTTCACAGAATTCCCATTACGGTGCTGTCAAGATGCCAGCGATATGATTTCAAACGCATTACCATAGGAACTCTCACTGACAGGCTTATGGAGCTTTCGCAGGCAGAACGCATTGATGTGGAAGAGAAAGCGCTGAATTATATAGCCAAAACGGCAGACGGTTCCATGAGAGATGCCCTGAGCCTGCTTGATCAATGCACCGCATTCCATTTCGGAGAAACATTGACTTATGACCATGTGCTGGATATACTGGGAGCTGTGGATACCGGTATATTCAGCAGGCTGTTTCGGGCGGTAACACAGCAAAAAACTACGGATTGCATTTGCCAGCTGGAGGAGCTGGTAATCCAGGGAAGGGAACTGGGGCAGTTTGTAACGGACTTTATCTGGTACATGAGAAACCTTCTGTTAGTGCAGACTACTGACAATGCGGAGGATATTCTGGATATGTCCGCAGATAACAAGAAGGCTCTGGAGGAGGATGCCCGGCTGGTCGACGGAGAAGTTTTGATGCGATATATCCGGGTATTTTCCGAACTGTCCAACCAGATCCGCTATGCCAGCCAGAAGCGGGTTCTTATAGAACTGGCATTTATAAAACTGACAAAACCCCAGATGGAACACAATTACGATTCCATTATTGAAAGACTTAATAAGATTGAAGAACAGCTGGAAGAAGGGATTTCCATAAATCCCTCGCTTTTAAGCCGGGTATCCCCTTTACAGGGAGGGCCGGGGACAGATGGCAGCGCGGATGTGATATCCGCGGAAACTGCCGGACAGCAGCTTTCCGGAGGGCCTGGGCCGGCGGTGCCGCCAAAGCAGATAGCTCTCCCAAAAGGCCAGCTGGAAGACCTGCAGATGATACGCAATGAATGGGGAAAGATTATCCGTAATCTGGGCGGTGTGATCCGCTCCAGTTTTCGTGATACTATCGTGGAACCAAGCGGCGAAAGCTGTCTGTGTGTGGTGTTTGCCAATGTTGATAATTATGAGATTGGCAGACGTCCTACGATTATGGGTGAATTGGAAGCATATGTGAAAAATACGTACGGCAAAGATATCTATTTTAAAACCCGGCTTCTGGGAGGCGGGGAGCGGGTAGATACCATATATGTAAGTGATGAGGAATTGAAAAACCGTATCCATATGGATATTACAATAGAAGACGATATTGAGTAAATGAGAGGAGTTTATTATGGCAAAGCGAGGCGGATTTCCGGGCGGAATGCCGGGCAATATGAACAATCTGATGAAACAGGCGCAGAAGATGCAGAGACAGATGGAGGAAACCACCAAAGAACTGGAGGCCAAAGAATATACGGCATCGTCAGGCGGCGGAGCGGTAACTGTAACCGTTTCCGGAAAGAAGGAAGTTACAGCAGTAAAGATTGCGCCTGAGGCAGTGGATCCGGATGACGTGGAGATGTTGGAAGATATGATTATGGCAGCGGTTAACGAGGCGTTCCGTCAGATGGAGGAGGAATCCAGCAGCGCCATGGCAAAACTGACCGGCGGTCTGGGCGGAGGATTTCCGTTTTAATTATGGATTATTACAGTAACCAGATTACAAAATTAATTGAGGAATTGTCCAGGCTTCCGGGCATTGGCGCAAAGTCAGCGCAAAGGTTAGCATTTCATATTATTAATATGCCGAAAGAGCAGGTAGAACGGCTTTCAGGTATTATGGTAAATGCCAGGGAACAGGTGCGCTACTGCAAAGAATGTTTTACATTGACAGATCAGGAACTGTGCCCGATATGCAGCAGCAAAAAAAGGGATCATCAGACAATTATGGTAGTGGAAAACCCAAGAGATTTGGCAGCTTATGAAAAGACAGGAAAGTATGAAGGCGTCTATCACGTGCTTCATGGAGCCATTTCCCCCATGCTTGGAATCGGCCCGGGAGAGATTAAACTGAAAGAGCTGATGCAGAGGCTTCAGGGAGATATAAAAGAAGTGATCATAGCCACAAACTCCAGCTTGGAGGGGGAAACGACCGCTATGTACATCAGTAAATTAATAAAGCCGATAGGAATCACAGTCAGCCGGATTGCGAGCGGCGTTCCGGTGGGAGGGGATTTAGAGTACATAGATGAGGTGACATTGCTTCGGGCGCTGGAAGGAAGAGTCCAGCTGTAGCGATAACCGCCTCGGAATAAGGGGCGCGGTTTTGGCGCTGACGGAGGAAACGATGGATAAATACGAGTTTAATATAAAAGTTGAACAGATAAAAAAGCTGGTAAATAAAAAGGATTTTGCCACCGCCATGAAAATCTCTGATACCATTGATTGGAGAAGGGTGCGCAATGCCAACCTGCTGTCAATGATATCCCAGGTGTATGAGAAAAACGGAGAATTTCAGGAAGCCAAGGAGGTGCTGCTTCTGGCCTTTGAGAGGGCGCCGATTGGAAAGCGCCTTCTTTATAAACTGACCGAATTGGCTCTCAAAGAGGGAAGTGTCGGCGAGGCTGAGGACTATTACCGGGAATTTTGTGATTTGGCTCCGGAGGATACCAGGCAGCATATTTTGCGGTATCTGATTTTGAAAGAAAAGGATGCTCCGGTAGATCAGCTGATCCATGCAATAGAGCGGTATGTTAACGTGGAGTTGGATGAAAAATGGATGTATGAGCTGGCTGAGCTTTATGCTCAGGCAGGACGGGCCGCAGACTGTGTTCAGCTGTGTGATAAGATGATTCTGCTGTTTGGTATCGGAACATATGTGGAGCGGGCTACGGATCTGAAACAGAGATATGCGCCAGCCAATGTATATCAGAAAAAACCATCACCCATACAAAGTTACGGCCCAAGCGGCGGACAGTCAGCCGGTGCTTTGGGTATAAACGGAGGCTGGGAAAATCCTGCCGGGAGCTATGGATCCGGACAAAACTATGGAACCGAATCGGAATACGGAACCGGGGGCGGCTACGGAACGGAACCGGGATATGCCACTGGAGGCAGCTACGGAGCAGAAGCAAATTATGGCGCCGGAGGCAGCTACGGAGCAGAAGGGGGCTATGTCCCCGGAGGCGGCTACGGAGCGGAAACAGGCTATGTCCCCGGAGGCGGCTACGGAGCGGAAGCGGGCTATGGCGCCGGAGGGACCTACGGAACGGAAGCGGGCTATGGCGCCGGAGGCAGCTACGGAACGGAAGCAGGCTATGGCGCCGAAGGGAGTTATGGAACGGAAGGGGGCTATGTCCCCGGAGGAAATTACGGAGCGGAAGCAGGCTATGTCCCCGGAGGCGGCTACGAAGCAGAAGCGGGGTATGGTGCGGAAGGCAGTTATAATGGGGAAGGGGGATTCATCGCCGGAGGGAACTATGGAGGTACTCCGGGATTTGGCGCTGAAGGCAGCTACAGAGCGGAGGCGGGGCCTGGCACCGAAGGGAATTACAAAGGTGAACCAGGGTACCGCGGCGGGGAGAGCTACAGAGGCGAACCGGGCTACGCAGCCGGAGAGAACTATGGAGGCGAGCGGGGCTATAGTACCGGAAGGAACTATGGAGACGAACGGGGCTATAATGCCGCAGGGAACTATGGGGGCCATCCGGGTTATGGTGCCAGAGGCTATGGAGGCGGACAAGGCTATGATGCCGGGGAGGCCTATGGAGCAGAGGCAGGATACGGTGCTGAAGGGAATTATGAAGCGGAGGCAGATTACAGCTCTGAGGGCGCTTATGGAACGGGATATGGATCTGAAAACGAATACAGGGGGGAATCCGGGTATCCTCTGTCCTCCCCCAATTATGAGGGAGCCGGCGGTAATTATGAAAACATTTCCGATTACGGTACGGCTGGTGAATATGACAATAACATAAGACGTGCCGCCAGAGACTTTCAGGCAGGCAGAGATTACGGTACAGAGGATACCTACAGAAAAAATATAAGAGTTTACAGAGAGAATCCTGTCTCTTATGATCCGGAGGTTAGCTATGATAATGAGGATGTCTATGAAAATGAGGCTGGCTACGGTATAGGAGAAGATTACAGCGGTAATGCTGTTTATGAGACAGAAAGCGACTATGGAAGGGACGAGAGTTACAGCACAGAAACATGGCAGCAGGAGGAAGAAGTACCTCAGATGCGGCCAAACAGCTATAATTCCAGGGAGTACGGTTATTCTCCGGCCGGGCCGTATGTTGTTGATGAAGAGTTGATGGCAAATCTGCATCAGGCAGCAGCAGAAAAGGAACTGGCAGCAGAGATGTCAAGGATCTCCACGGAAGAGTATATGGAGCCTGAGCCGGAATCCAACAGGACCAGAGTATTTCGCGGGAAAAATAATGTGCGGGTTCTTTTTCCAAAAGTGGAGGAAGAAAAACGTTATTACAGCCGTTCTTACATGCTTCACCATATGATAATAGAGGCTCAGACTGCTGAGGAAGGGATTGGAATAGCCATAGAGGCTTTAAAAAAGGTTCATCAGGAAACGGGGATGGACAATCCGGTTATTAAAATATCAGGAAGCAAATTAAGCAGCAGAGGTATTTTCAATGTTTCTGATAAGCTGGCAGGGAAAGATCTGATTGTGGAAGAGGCCGGAGATTTAACTCAGAGAGATCTGGAAGAGCTTCAGATGCTTCTTGAACGTGATGAGACCGGCATGATCGTGGTTCTTATTGACAATCCGTTCCAGATAGAAGAACTGCATCAACAGAATCCGGGCTTTATTAATTTGTTTAAATGCATTGGTTTGGAGAAAGATAAAGAAGAACCCATTCAAGTACCAGAACAAAATGAGGAGTTTGGTCAGGAGGAGGCGGATAAGCAGGACGAGCCTGAAAGGCCGGAGATTGAATTAAAACAGGCAGCGGATACTGAAGATGAAACTGTGTTGGAATCCAAGCCTGCAGTGGAGCCGGAGGATGAGAGGGAACCTGAACCAGAGGCTGAAGCTGATAGAGAGACGGAGGCGGAATCGGGTCTTCCTGAAGAATCCGAGAGCGAGATTGCCGAGGTCGTAGAACCGGACGAAATTCCGGGTGATTCTGACAGGGAAGAGGAGCCTGATGAATATCAGGAAGAAATTTCTGAAGCAGAAGAAGATTATGATGCGGAAGAAGATTCAGAAGAAGAATATTCGGAAGAAGAATATTCGGAAGAACCATACCCGGATGAAGAGTATGATGCGTCAGATGAGGACGGCGAAGATTTCCAGTCTGAAGATGAGTTATACGATGAGAATTTTGACGGCGACGAATATGAGGATGGTGACCCTGTCGATGATGACGAGGAACTGGAAATAGACGTATTCGCAGATTATGCGGCGCAGTATGCCAATGAGATTGACTGCAGCATTACAGGAAAAAGTATGCTTGCTTTATATGAACGTGTGGAGGCTATGGAAGAAAACGGGATTCCCTTAACCAGAGCCAATGCAGAAGATATGATTGAGGAGGCGGCAGATAAAGCTGAGAAACCATCTATTGGCGGATTGATTAAAGGTGTATTCTCTTCCAAATATGATAAAGAGGGCCTGTTGATTTTGAAGGAAGAGCATTTTAAGTAATTAGGAGAGAGTCTGATGAACACACGATTGATAGCGCTGGATTTGGATGGTACGCTTCTGGACAGCCGGAAATGTCTGCCTGACAGAAACAGAAAGGCATTGGAGGCTTGTATTGCCAGAGGAATTTATGTGGTACCCTGCACAGGACGTATTGCTGTGGGAATTCCTGAGGAAGTAAGGAAGATTCCGGGAATTCGTTACGGTATTACTGTAAATGGCGGTGTGCTGGTAGATATGCAGGAGAATAAAGTTTTAGACGAGAAACTGCTTTCCCCGATAACCGCGGTAGAGATCTATGAGATGATAAACGAATATCATGTGATGTGCGATGCATATATTCAGGGAGAAGGATTTTCTGAAAGATATTGTTTTGAGCATATGGATGAGTACGCCATTCCTGATGTGGTTCAGGAGCTGGTCAGAAAAACGCGGGTTCCGGTAGACAACGTTAAGGAATATATCAGAGAACGCAATTCGATGGTTGACAAGCTGAATCTGTTTTTTGATGATCAGAAGGAGCGGGCCCAGGTACGCAGACTGTTGGAAGACAGAGGGGATGTGCTGGTTAGCTCATCCTTCAGTTATAATCTGGAGATCAACGGCCCCGGAGCTTCAAAAGGTGACGGTATTCTCCGTTTGGCGCAAATTCTTGGTGTGAAACCAGAAGAAACCATGGCTTTTGGCGACGGGGAAAATGATCTGTCCATGATAGAGCGGGCAGGCATCACCATAGCGATGGAAAATGGGGAAGCATTATTAAAAGAAAAAGCAGATTATATAGCGCCGAGCAATGACGATGCGGGGGTTGGGCAGATGCTGGAAAAACTGATCCTTTCCTGCTGATGACGAGGGATTTATGAAGAATTGGCTTGAGATAACAGTAGGATTATATTTGCTGGGAATGATTTTATACGGCCATTACCGGGGGGTTATACGTATGGCGGTTTCTATGGTGGCATTAATTGCCGCTTTCCTCATTGCCCGTATGGCAATGCCCTCCCTGGCCGGTTTTGTGAAAGATGAAACCCCTGTTTATGGATGGATACAAGAGCGTTTGGAAAATTCGTTAATTCCTGAAATTGAGGGACATGAGTTTTCTGATGAATCGTCTCTTTTGGAAAATTTGAATCTTCCAAAAGAGATCCGGGATATGTTGACGGAAAACAGCAGCCATGATCTTTATGAAACACTTGGCATAAATGTGTTCGCAGAGTATATAAGCAGTTATATTGCCGGTCTGATTATCAATGCAGTAGGTTTTGTGCTTTTGTTTTGTCTTGTTTATGTGGCTGCGCAGATCATTATGCGATGGCTGGATTTGATGGCAAAGCTTCCGATTGTATCCGGCGTAAATAAAATTGCCGGAGCGCTGCTTGGGGGGATACAGGGATTACTGTTTATATGGCTTTTATTGTTGCTGGTAACCGCATTTTCAAGAAGCGGATGGGCAAATGCGATACTTGTCCAGGTTGAGTCCAGCAAATGGCTGTCATTTTTGTATCATTTTAATTTTCTTTCAAAATTGGTACTGGGTTTTGTAAAGGGGATACTGTAATAGAGAAGCTTAAAAAATATCAATTGTGCGAATAATATACAAAATTAAGAAAAATTATTGAAAACTTACAAATCAGGTTCTGACCCCATAGTTTTTAAGACCACAAAATATAGAGAGATTTCCGCTAAAATAGCATATTTTGTGGTCGCAAAAAATTGTTCAAAAAAATGACACAAATCCCTTGACAATTTATATTTGAGATGGTATAGTTAACTCCACCATAAGAAATATGGTGGTTGTTTCTTAAAACAACAAAAAAGAAATATAAAAAAGTTGTTGACAAAGCAGAAACGATATGATATAGTAAATGAGTTGCTGCTGAACACCAGACAACAACAACGGACCTTGAAAATCGAAGATTGAACAGTATGTAAGACCCTGAAAATTCCAAATAAAAAGGCTACGTTTGAGGCCTTGGATTTGAGGAAATTCAGAACGAATGCGAAAGCAGACGAACCAAACAACAGTAGAACGGTAAAAGAATTAGCCAAGGGTTGATTCTGAAACCTGGATAAAC
>JAAWLV010000106.1 GCA_022798105.1 Hungatella sp. | reverse complement strand
AAAGCGGAAAACACTCGGGGTGAGGCCCTCCTGTTTTCCTGGTCTCATCTCCACGGCATATATTCACCCGCCTGGCACACAGCCTGCCTTCACTCCCTGGCCCCACGACCAAATCCGCCCCATTTGCCCACTCAATAATACAGCAACATGACGAATTTAAAGTTCCGGTTTATCCGGGTTAGGAAAGAGAGGCGATAGTTTGAAATACCTAAAACAATTCGGGATCATCCTTTTTGTATCGTTTGCAGGGGAAATCCTCCATGCCCTGGTGCCCCTGCCGGTTCCGGCAAGCATCTACGGGATTACCCTTCTGTTTTTATGCCTGGAATTAAAGATCCTTCCCCTGTCGGCCATAAAGGAGACCAGCGCATTTTTAATCGAGATCATGCCTGTCATGTTTATTCCGGCGGCAGCGGGGCTTTTGGATTCCTGGGAGGTGGTAAGGACAGAGCTTGTGCCCTATACCGTTATCACGGCTCTTACCACCGTCCTTGTGATGGCGGTGTCGGGAAAGGCGGTTCAGGCCGTGACCGGCCCTGAAAAGAGAGAGGAGGAGGAAGCGTGAGGGAGTTTTTTGAGACATCCGCATTTTTTGGGGTATTTATAAGCCTGGCGTCCTACGGAATCGGCACGGCGCTGAAAAAGAGGCTGAAGCTGGCTGTCTTTAACCCGCTGCTTATCGGGATTGCCCTGACTATCCTGTTTTTGGCGGTAACGGGCATTGACTACAGCGTGTACAATGAGGGAGCAAAATATATCAGCTATCTCCTTACGCCGGCTACCGTCTGTCTTGCGGTTCCTCTGTACGAGCAGGCAGAGCTTTTAAAAAGGCATTTCACGGCAGTGGCCCTGGGGATCGCCTCCGGGGTGGCTTCAAGCCTTGTGAGCGTGTTCCTTCTGGCCCTGCTGTTTGGCCTGGATCACGCTTCCTACGTGACGCTGCTGCCGAAATCCATCACCACGGCCATCGGCATCGGGGTGTCCGAGGAGCTGGGAGGATATGTGCCGGTTACGGTGGCGGCCATTATCGTCACCGGGGTCATGGGCAATGTGTTTGCCGAGGGGGTATGCCGTGTATGTAAGATCAGCCATCCGGTTGCAAAAGGCATTGCCATAGGCACCTCCTCCCATGCTGTGGGGACGGCGAAGGCCATGGAGATGGGGGAGGTGGAGGGAGCTATGAGCAGCCTTTCCATCGTAGTGTCCGGAATCCTGACCGTGGCGGGAGCCAACATATTTGCCCGTTTTATATGACAAGTGCTTCTTGTATTTCCCGAAAACCTATGCTATAATGCTAAATTGAAGTGCAGCGCCCAAGCGGAGAAGGCGATTCACATATAGATTAAGGAGGAACCTATCACATGAGTTTACAGGTAGAGAATTTAGAGAAGAACATGGCGAAGCTTACTATAGAGGCTCCGGCAGAGCAGTTTGAGGATGCGGTGAAGAAAGCGTTTGAGAGAAATAAAGGGCGCTTCGCCATCCCCGGATTCCGCAAGGGCAAAGCTCCCCTTGCCATGATCGAGAAGATGTACGGCCTGGAGGTATTCTATGAGGAGGCTGCCAATATCGTGATGGATGCCACCTACGGAGATGCCATGGACGAAAGCGGTTTGGATATCGTGTCCAGGCCAGAGGTTGACGTTATTCAGATTGAAAAGGGGAAACCGTTTATTTACACCGCCACTGTGGCCGTAAAGCCGGAAGTAGTTCTGGGCGATTACAAGGGTCTTGAGGTGGAGAGAGCCAAGGCCGAGGTAAACGACGAGGATGTGGAGAGAGAGTTAAAGCGGATTCAGGATCAGAATTCCAGGCTGCTGACCGTGGAGGACAGACCGGTGGAGGACGGAGACGAAACCGTCATTGATTTTGAGGGATTTGTGGACGGCAAGGCCTTTGAAGGCGGCAAAGCGGAGGACTACAGCTTAAAGATCGGATCCCACTCCTTCATTGACACCTTCGAGGAGCAGCTTGTGGGCAAAAATATCGGTGAAGAGTGTGAAGTAAACGTGACCTTCCCTGAGGAGTACCATGCCAAGGAACTGGCAGGAAAGCCTGCGATGTTCAAGGTGACTGTAAAAGAGATAAAGGTAAAAGAGCTGCCTGAGTTAAACGACGAGTTCGCGGAGGAAGTTTCCGATTTTGAGACCTTGGATGAATATAAGGCAGATATCAGGGCGAAACTGTTAGAGACCAGGGAGAGACAGGCCGCCACGGAGAATGAGAACCGGGTAGTGGAGAAGGCAGTGGAGAACGCTTCCATGGATATTCCGGAGGCTATGATTGAGACCCAGGTTCAGACTATGATTAACGACTATGCCAGAAGGATGCATAGTCAGGGCATGTCCATGGAGCAGTATATGCAGTTTACCGGCATGACTCTGGAGCAGCTGAGGAACCAGACCAGGCCTCAGGCAGAGAAGAGCATCCGCACCAGGCTGGTGCTGGAGGCCGTGGTGAAGGCCGAGAACATCCAGGTGACTGACGAGAAGCTGGAGGAGGAGATCCAGAACATGGCCAAGAGCTATGACATGGAAGTGGAGCAGGCGAAACTGCGCATGGGCGACAGAGGCTTAACACAGATGAAAGAGGATCTGGCGGTTCAGGAGGCCGTGGACTTTTTGGTGGCAGAGGCCAAACTGGTATAAAATGCGTCATTGACGCATTTTCTGTTTACAAAAGCGGAAGAAAACAGGATGTGAATATAAAAACCGCAGCAGGCAGCGCCGGGCTGCGGTATAAGATCGGAGGGAGTAAGGATGAGTTTAGTACCATATGTCATTGAACAGACCAGCAGAGGAGAGCGCTCCTATGATATCTATTCCCGCCTTTTAAAAGAGAGGATCATCTTTTTGGGCGAGGAAGTAAATGACGTGACTGCAAGCCTTGTTGTGGCGCAGCTTCTGTTTTTGGAGTCTGAGGATCCCACCAAGGACATCAATCTGTATATCAACAGCCCCGGCGGTTCCGTGACGGCGGGTATGGCGATCTACGATACTATGAATTACATTAAGTGCGACGTTTCCACGGTCTGCATGGGCATGGCCGCAAGTATGGGCGCGTTCCTCCTGTCAGGAGGAGCAAAAGGAAAAAGGTTTGCCCTTCCTAACGCGGAGGTGATGATCCACCAGCCTTCCGGCGGCGCCAAAGGCCAGGCTACGGAGATTAAGATTGCGGCGGAGAATATTTTAAAGACAAGAAAGAAGCTCAACGAGATCCTGGCTGCCAACACAGGCCAGCCTATGGAGGTTATTGAGCGGGATACGGAGCGGGATAACTATATGAGCGCCGAGGAAGCGAAAGCTTACGGCCTTATTGACGGGATTCTCGAGAAACATTAGGGGGTTGGGCTGGAGTGCAGCCTGTGTGATGATTGACGGGGAGTAACGGTGAATATGATGAGGAATCGAGGTGGTAATATGCCGGGCAGAATGGATGATAAAATCCGCTGTTCTTTTTGCGGGAAGACCCAGGATCAGGTTCGGAAGCTGATTGCAGGCTCCAACAACGTCTTTATCTGCGACGAGTGCATCGACCTTTGCGCAGAGATCCTGGAGGAGGAACTGGACGGCCAGGAGCAGGTCAGCGAAGAATTCGGGGAGATCAATCTGTTAAAGCCGAAGGAAGTTAAGACATTTCTGGATGAGTATGTGATCGGCCAGGATCAGGCCAAGAAGGTGCTGTCTGTGGCAGTGTATAACCATTACAAGCGGATCACTTCCAGAAAGAACATGGATATTGATGTGCAGAAGAGCAACATTCTTCTTCTGGGGCCCACAGGCTCCGGCAAGACGTATCTTGCCCAGACCCTGGCAAAGATTCTCAACGTGCCTTTTGCCATTGCCGATGCCACGGCCCTTACAGAGGCCGGGTATGTGGGCGAAGATGTGGAGAATATTCTTCTGAAACTGATTCAGGCCGCCGACTACGATATCCATAAGGCGGAGTACGGTATTATTTATATTGATGAGATTGACAAGATTACCAAGAAGTCGGAGAACGTGTCCATCACCAGGGATGTATCCGGTGAGGGCGTTCAGCAGGCCCTTTTAAAGATTCTGGAAGGAACTGTTGCAAGCGTTCCCCCTCAGGGAGGAAGAAAGCATCCCCACCAGGAGCTTTTGCAGATTGACACCACCAACATCCTGTTTATCTGCGGCGGCGCTTTTGACGGCCTGGAGAAGATTATCGAGAACCGCACCAGCAAAGGCTCTATCGGCTTTAACGCTGAGGTTGTAGACAGGAAAGCCACGGATATTGATAAGCTTCTAAAGCAGGTGGAGCCTCAGGATCTGATTAAGTTCGGCCTGATTCCGGAGTTTATCGGCCGGGTGCCTATGACGGTTTCCCTGGAGCTTTTGTCCGAGGATGCCCTTCTTCGGATTTTGAGAGAGCCGAAGAACGCCCTGGTGAAACAGTATCAGAAGCTGTTTGAGATGGACGACGTGAAGCTGGAGTTCAAGGAGGAGGCTTTGAGGGCCATCGCCAAGCTGGCTATGGAGAGAAAGACAGGGGCCAGAGGGCTGCGTTCCATAATGGAATCTACCATGATGGAGCTGATGTACGAGATACCCTCTGACAGCACCGTAGGCATCTGCACCATCACCAAGGAGGTTGTGGAGAAAACCGGCGAGCCGGAGCTTATTTACCGGGACACGGCGGTGCCTAAGAAGACTCTGAGCCAGAGATTTAAGAAAGACAGGCCGGGGGAGATCGCATAGACACCCGGTTTAGGGACAGATGGGAGCTGCTGCTCCCATTTTCTTTACATTTATGGAAAGCTGCGGAATAAAAGTTTCAGATACACGAAAAGATACAAAGAAAGAGGGGAATACGGTGGGAGAAAACATGAGAGCCATTCCGGTTATCGCGCTGCGGGGAATGACAGTACTTCCAAATTCAACAAAATTTTTTGACATCAGCAGAAAGAAATCCATCGCCGCTCTGGAGGCCGCCATGATTACGGATCAGAAGCTTTTTTTGGTGGGGCAGAAGTCGCCGGATGTGGCGGATCCTTCCCAGGAACATCTGTGGGACATAGGAACCATCTCGGAGGTAAGACAGCTGATAAAGATGCCGGGAGGCATTATCAGGGTTATGGTGGAGGGAAAAGAGAGGGCCCACCTGTTAGATCTGGATATCTCCGACACCATGCTGACAGGGCAGGTGGAACCGGCTCCTTTAGAGGAGGATATGCCTGGGGAGGCCAGGGAAGCCATGCTCAGGGTGCTCAAGGATAAACTGACCGAGTATGCCCAGGGGAATCCCAAGATGGGAAGGGAGAAACTTCCGGAACTGATGATGGTTCAGGATTTGACGGAACTGATGGAGCAGATCGGCAGTGAGATTCCCTGGGACTGCACGGTAAGCCAGGAACTTTTGGAGGCGGAGAGCGAATGTGAACTGTACGAGACTCTGGTGCGGCGCCTGATGATCGAGATAGAAGTAGGGCAGATAAAGCAGGAGTTTCAGAGCAAGGTGAAAACCCACATCGATAAGAACCAGAGAGATTATGTGCTCAGAGAGCAGCTGCGGGTTATCAGGAAGGAACTGGGCGAGGAGGGCCCGTCCGACGAGGCGGAAGAGTACCTGGAGAGAGTCAGGAAGTTAAAGGCGGACAAGGAGACAAAGGACAAGCTTACAAAGGAGATCTGCAGGCTTAGGGCCATGCAGGCCAGCAGCCAGGAGGCCAATGTGCTGCGGAACTACATTGAGACGCTTCTGGAACTGCCCTGGAAAAAATATTCCAAAGACAACAATGATCTGAGCCATGCCAGAGCCGTTCTCAATGAGGATCATTACGGCCTGGAGAAGGTGAAGGAGCGGGTTCTGGAATATCTGGCGGTGCGGGTTCTGACGAAAAAGAACAGCGGATCGGTTTTGTGCCTGGTGGGGCCGCCGGGAACGGGCAAGACCTCCATCGCCCGGTCCGTGGCCCGGGCTCTCAATAAAAAGTATGTGCGCATCAGCCTGGGCGGCATCCGGGATGAGGCGGAAATACGGGGGCACAGGAAAACCTATGTGGGAGCTATGCCTGGCCGCCTGGCTGAGGGGCTTTTGCAGGCGGGAGTGGGCAATCCTCTGATGCTGTTAGATGAGATTGACAAGGTAAGCAGCGATTATAAGGGGGATACTTCCTCGGCCCTTTTGGAGGTGCTGGACGGGGAGCAGAATATGAGGTTTCGGGATCATTACGTGGAGACGCCTATTGATTTATCCCAGGTTTTGTTTATTGCCACGGCCAACACCACGGAAACCATACCGGCGCCTCTTTTGGACCGGATGGAAGTGATTGAGGTTAACAGCTACACGGAAAATGAAAAGTTCCATATTGCCAGGCAGTATCTTGTGAAGAAACAGCTGGAGAAAAACGGACTCAAGGAAGGCTGGCTTTCCATAAGCGACAGCGCACTGCGAAAGATTATTCACAATTACACCAGGGAAGCGGGGGTGCGCAGCTTAGAGCGGCGCATCGGCGATATCTGCCGCAAGGCGGCCATGGAATATCTGGAACAGGGGAAATCGGAGTTTCAGGTTAAAGAGGATCAGCTGGAGAAATATTTGGGCAAGGAGAAGGTGTCCTTTGAGGACGCCAATGAGAAAGATGAGGCAGGGATTGTCCGCGGCCTTGCCTGGACCAGCGCAGGGGGAGATACCCTGCAGATTGAGGTCAATGTGATGCCGGGAAAGGGGGAGCTTCTTATGACCGGCCAGATGGGGGATGTGATGAAGGAGTCGGCCCGCATCGCCCTTACCTTTGTGCGGTCCATATGCCCGGATTATCAGGTGGAAGATGACTTTTTTGAGAATCATGACCTTCACCTTCACATTCCTGAAGGCGCGGTGCCGAAGGACGGCCCCTCCGCGGGAATTACCATGGCAACGGCTATGCTGTCCGCCGTCACAGACAGCCCTGTAGACGCAAAGACAGCCATGACAGGGGAGATTACTCTGAGAGGGCGGGTGCTTCCTGTGGGCGGCCTGAAGGAAAAGGTTCTGGCTGCCAGAATGGCTCACATAAAGAAAGTTCTGGTGCCGGACAAGAACCGGCCGGATATAGGAGAATTGTCCCCGGAGATTACAAAAGGGCTGGATATTAAGTATGTGGAGAATATGGGACAGGTGATTGAGGAAGCGTTTGCCTGCCAGACAGAGCCGGTTTCAGAGGGGCATGGGACAGAAAGGAATGGGATATGATTATTAAAAGCGCAGAGCTTGAGACGGTCTGCGGGGTTACCAGTGCCCTGCCGGAACACGTTCATCCGGAGTTTGCATTTGCCGGAAAATCCAATGTGGGAAAGTCTTCGCTGATTAACGGCCTGATGAACCGGAAGGCCCTGGCCAGGACTTCCTCCCAGCCGGGAAAGACCCAGACCATCAATTTTTATCATGTCAATGACTGTGTGTATTTTGTGGATCTTCCCGGGTACGGATACGCCAAAGTGTCTCAGGAGGCAAAGGCAAAGTGGGGGAAGATGATCGAGGGGTACTTAAAAAAGTCCAAGATGCTTAAGGGTGTGTTTCTTCTGGTGGATATCCGCCATGAGCCCTCGGGAAATGACAAGACCATGTACGACTGGATCGTGTACAACGGGTTCAGTCCCATAGTTGTTGCCACAAAGCTGGACAAGATTAACCGCAGCCAGGTGCAAAAGCATGTGAAGATGCTCCGCGGGGGGCTTGGCATGGAAAAAGAGGATGTGCTGATCCCGTTTTCTGCCCAGACGAAACAGGGGCGGGAGGAGATCTGGCAGCTGATGGAGAGCCTGACGGATTTGGGGCAGGAGGGCTGAGAGCAGAAGAGAGAAAGGGGAAGATTTGGATTGGAAGAAAACGAGAAGACACTGTTGTTTGAGAAGATGCCCATACCGAAAGCCATAGCCAAGCTGGCTGTCCCCACGATTTTAAGCTCCCTGGTTATGGTGATTTACAACCTGGCGGACACTTATTTCGTGGGAATGCTGGGGGATTCGGTGCAGAACGCGGCTGTGACCCTGGCATACCCGATGCTTCTGGCGTTTAACGCCGTCAACAACCTGTTTGGGGTGGGTACCTCCAGCATGATGAGCCGGGCTTTGGGGCGGAAGGACTATGAGACCGTAAAGAGAAGTTCTGCCTTTGGCTTTTACTGTGCCCTGTGCTGCGGGATTCTGTTTTCCCTTATGTGCACCGTGTTTAAAGTCCCCCTTCTGACGGCTTTAGGGGCTGATGAGGTAACCTGGGCGGCTACGGACGGCTACATGCTGTGGACCGTTACGTGCGGGGCGGCGCCGTCCATCTTAAATGTGGTTATGGCCTATATGGTGCGCTCTGAGGGGGCATCCCTCCACGCCAGTATCGGGACTATGAGCGGGTGCCTTCTCAACATGATTCTGGATCCCATTTTTATACTTCCGTGGGGGCTTAACATGGGAGCGGCAGGGGCGGGAGCGGCCACGTTTCTGTCCAACTGTTTTGCCTGCGGATACTTCTTTGTTCTTTTGTATGTGAAGAGAAAGCACACCTTTGTGAGCGTGAGCCCGAAAAAGTTCGGGTTTCAGCGGTTTATTGTTGTGGGTATATGCGCCGTGGGAATCCCGGCCTCCATACAGAACCTTCTCAATGTGACGGGAATGACCATTTTAAATAATTTTACCTCCGGTTACGGCGCGGACGCGGTGGCCTCCATGGGGATTGCCCAGAAGATTAACATGGTGCCCTTCCAGATTGCCCTGGGATTTTCCCAGGGGATTATGCCTCTGGTCAGCTATACCTACGCCAGCGGGAATCATAAAAGGATGAAGGATACGGTGCTGTTTGCCATAAAGCTGATGCTGCCGGCCATGATTGGGGTGACAGTTGGGTATTATATATGGGCAGGGGATCTGATTGGCCTGTTTATGGATCACGAAGCCATTATTGCTTACGGGACGAAATTCCTCAGAGGCCTGTGCCTGGCGCAGCCGCTGATCTATATGGACTTTCTGGCCGTGGGTGTGTTCCAGGCCCTGGGAATGGGGAAGAACGCGCTTATATTTGCCATCATGAGAAAAGTTATCCTGGAGATCCCGGCTTTGTTTATCCTTAATTACCTGTATCCCTTATACGGACTTGCCTACGCCCAGCCTGTGGCGGAGTTTGTGCTGACTATAGCGGCGGTTGTGATGCTCAAGCGGATCTTTGATAAAAACCAGCGTAACAGTTTAGATACCGCTTAACCTTAATAAAACGGAATTTTAAATTTGTCCTATTGCTGTATTGTTGAGTGAGTAACGTTGGGGCGGGGATTGTCGTGAAGCCAGGGAGGGGAGGCAGACTGTGTGCCGTTCGGATTCAGATATGCCAGACATTTCGATGAGCCCAAAGCGGAAATCAGTCGGGTATCAGCCCTCCTGCTTTCCTGGTCTCGTCTCCATGGCATATATTCACCCGCCCGGCACACAGTCTGCCTCCCCTCCCCGGCAAAACCAGAATTCGCTGACCAACATTTGCTCACGCAAGGTGTTTCCGGCAGGGACGCGGGTTCGACGTTGCGGCGAAATGGCGGCTCTTTTATCGGCAGTAACGGTCGGTGTATCGTTATGGGGACAAATCTGTTTATACGTTTAGCCAGGCAGTCTGAAAGTGTGTTGTCAGGG
>JAAWLV010000001.1 GCA_022798105.1 Hungatella sp. | reverse complement strand
CCCACCACGCTCCAGGCCGCATCTACGCTGTAGTGCTCCCGCACATACGCCTGGGCCCTTCTGCTCATCTCCTCACATTCGTTGGGATTGCTGTAAAGCCACAGCACTCCGGCTGCCAGCGATGCCGCCTCATCCTCCACGGTCATCACCTGTGACGCATCCGCAATGCCCTCGGCCCCCACGGAAGTAGTCACGACAGCCGCCCCGTTGTACAGTGCCTCTACCACCTTTCCCTTGACGCCTGCGCCGTACCGCAGGGGAACCACCACAATCCGGGTGGTGTCGTACAGCTCCCTCAGTTCCTCCTCACTGACGAATCCTTTGATTACAACCCCATTGCCCGGCTGCTCCAGCTTTTGAATCTCAGAGGTCACCCTGGAACCCACCACGTAAAAGTCTGGAGGCCTCTGGCCCGCCTTCTCCATCTGGGTCCGAATCAGGGGATAAACCTCCCGCACAAACCACAGGACCGCGTCGGCGTTGGGCGGATGGGCAAATCCCCCCACAAACAGGATGCCTTCCCTCTCTGCAAAATCCCCGGGGATATCGTCCCGGAACCGGTCATACACATAGGCCACAATATCCTTCACCGGAATCTCATCATCAATGGCTTTTATGGCGTCCCGCTCCACATAGGACGGATAGTAGGACACCGATGCCTTGTACATCAGGGACATTTCCACGGATTTCCAGTACTCCGACGCCTGCTTCCTCTCCGGGTTCCCGGTCAGCTCATACTCCCGGCCTTCCCTGAGAAAATGCAGGTCATGGCCGTAATATATAACCTTAATCCCTGTATTTTCCCTGATATAATCAATATATTTGGACGCAATATGGGGCCTGTTGAGATAGGCAAACCGGATATCGTCCCCATGGTCTTTCAGCCAGTCCCAGATTCCCGCCTGGTAATCCTGTCCATAGAGAACCTCAATCCCCATCTGCTGCAGCACCGTTGAGTAGGGCTCCTCATGAAGGAAATTGTCCCCCAGAAACTTCACCACATATCCCATCTTCAAGAACATCTTCAGATACTGGAACGTGGTCTTGGAGCCGGCATCCCGGTCGTAAGTGGGCACGTAATGGTCCACCACCAAAATTATAGGCTTGCCCTTACTCCGCTCGCGCGCGCGGAAGGGGTCCGGATTCCCGTTGTTCTCACACTGTTTTGCAAACTCATCCGCCCACTTTTCCTTAAGCTTCTCACTGTTGACGGCCTGATACCGCTTAAGTCCGGTTCCCTGGACGTCCGTGCCATTGGAAATCCCCTCAAAATGGACAACTTTCGAAAGGGGCTGGTACACCACCCGGTACCCGGCTGCCCTCACCGCAAAAGCCAAATCCGAATCTTCGCAGTAAGCCGGAGCGAACCGCTCGTCAAACCCGCCGATTTGCTCCCACAGCTGCCTGGACAGCAAAATCGCCGCCCCGGAAATGTAGTCCACATCTTTTACATAATTGTACTCCGGCTTGTCCGGGTCATCCAGGCGGCCGTAGTTCCACCCGGAGCCGTCGCTCCAGATGATGCCCCCTGCCTCCTGAAGCCGTCCGTCCGGGTACACCAGCTTAGACCCCACCATGCCGATAGAATCATCCGACTCTATCAGGTTTACCAGGGAGCCAAGCCACCCTTCTGTTACCTGGGTGTCATTGTTGAGAAACATCACATATCTGCCCCTTGCAGACTTAGCCCCGTTGTTGCAGTTGCGCAAGAATCCCTGATTCTCCGTATTTCTGCAGATAACCAGCCCCTTGGCATACCTGTCCAGATGCATTGTGGCATCGGTGGACACATCATCCGCAATAATCACCTCATAAGATATATCCTTTGTGTGTTCCAATATGGACACAAGGCAGGCATAGGTATAGTGAATCTGGTTGTACACCGGGATGATAATGGACACCTCCGGGTTCTCCTGCCGGACAAACTTAAGCTTCCCGTGCTCCCGGTACTCGCTTCCGATGGCAAAGTCCCCTTCCTTAAGGTTCTTCCCCTCCTCTGAGCCGTAAAGCTTAAGGGAGCGCACCGGATGAAGCAGGTATTCTTTCGCATAGGACAATTTCTTTCTCTTAACCGTCCCTTTGGGGAACTTTTCATTAAATTTTTCCCCCAGCTTTCTCCTCACCTTAAACACCAGGGCCTCATGGCGGTTTAAATACGCCAGGGTCTTGGCCATCTCCCCTATCTCACGGCGCAAATCCCCTATCATAATCTCCAGATTGGTCACATGGTTCTGAGTCAGCCGCTGAACCTCGGTCATCTTCCGGATTGCCCCGTCTTTTTCATTTAACTGCAGGCGAAGCTGCTCCTGCCGCTCTCTCAATCGCTCCAGCTCCCCGTCGGCCCGCATCAGCTCCCGCACAGTCTTTGTCTTTACATAGTAATTCTCCAGGTAAATCTTCTGATTCTCCCCGTGGACGTAGGCCTGGAAATTCCGCTCCATACCCTCATAGGTTTTGGCGGCCTCCCTGGAGATGCCAAACTCCTTAAGCCAGGGGCCGACGCTCTCATAGGCCGTCAAAAGGCTGCGGTACTGTCTGAAAAAGTAAAACAGTATCCGGTACTTCACATACTCCAGCGGTATGGGGAAGAAAAATACCCACTCATAGTCAAGGCAGTACTTCTCCTGCCCAACCAGAATATTTTCAAACAGCATGTCAATGTTGGAAACCCTGAGACTGTCGCTTCCCACCCTGGCTCCCGCCGGCAGCTTTCCAAACACCTCTTCAAATTCCGGGGTCACTTCAAACAGATGGTAACAGGACGAATCTACCCCAAGGACCATATCCATGGCCTCCCTCGCGGCCTCCACCGGCGCCTTCCCGTCTCCTATGGCCTGCCCCAGCTGTTCCGACAGCGTATATCCTTCAATATACGGAAACTTAGCCCCCTCTTTCCCTGTCTTTGGAAGAGCAAATTTAAGATTGATATGCTGGCTGTTTAACTGCCTGTACTTCTCCCCAAAAGAGGCTATGTGCTCCAGCCCCGCGGCTGCCAGCGCCGTCTTCTCCACCCGGGCAGGCGCCTTCCGGGGCTCCCCGTAAATCACGGTCTTTATCTGGAACTGGTCTTTCCTTGTCCGGTTGTACTTAACATACCGTATTCTCTCCCCTGTCTCCCTGTCCTCCGTCTTTCTCCAGACAGCCAGGTATGCGTTGGCATAGCGGTCAAACTGCCCGTCCTCACAGACAGCGTCATAACCGGCCCCGATATCAAACGCCAGATAGGGCGGATAATCGTAAGCCGTCACCGTATCCGTCAAATCCCCCTTGCCGGGGAGATACTCGTCGGAAAAAACCGTCACGGGAAGACGATAGTCCGGCATGGGGTAGTAAAATTTTATATTGGAGTCCCCCTGATTTCCTGCCAGCAGCCTGACAAGGGAATCCTTGGAAAAGCTGACCGAATCCTTCCGGGCCCCTGCCCAGTATTTCAGGCCGAAGGGATTGCAGGCCGCCACAAGGAGCTGGCCGTCCGGTTTCAGCAGCGACTTCGCCGCCTCTATCTCCTCTTCGGCATTTTCTCCCAGAGTACCCGCGAATACGATATAGTCGTACGTTCTTCCCAAACCGGCGCCGTCTTTCAGGTTGTCCTGCTGCCGGGCAAAACTGCGGATTTCCCCCTGATACCAGCGAATATTCTGCCGCCCTGCAAGTTCTCCATGGCGCAGACGGTTCACCTCAAGATTCTCCTGTGAAGGGTCCAGCACGTCCACATGGGCCGTCTTCCGGCTGTAGACGCCTGTCAGGGCTCCGTAGCCGGAACCCACCTCCAGAACCGTCCCATCAGAACGGAACGGATACCACTCCACAAGATTTTCCCGCTGGTCTGACAGGGCATAGAGATAATCAAGCCTTGCGTGTTCCTTCAATGCCTGCTTTCTGTCCCCTTTGTAGGTCTTTAAAATCCGTATCAGTTCTCCACTGATATCCTTACTTTCCCTGTTATTTTCGCTCATTTTTCCTCCATGCCCTGCAACAAACAGGCCTGTTTTCCGTCTTCCCCGCCCCCCGGGCCCTTAAGCGCCCGGCAGGCTGTCACCGGCTCTCTCCTCCAATCATCTTCGCCTCCACCACAGACTCCATGTCATAGACCCCCACCGTGTTCTTGTTGGAAATAACCGTGATGTTGGCCACATCGTACAGTCTGTGGTACACCACATGTTCCCCCAGCTCAAATCCCGTGCAGCTCATGGACAGAAGATACTCTCCGCCCTGAAGGGTCATCTTCTGGGTGAAGGATACCTCATACTCATCCCCGGCTTTCACCGGCCGGATATCGGTCCCCTCAAACATGGTGTTGGTTCCGCTCAGCTCCGTCCCCTTCTTGTCCTTGATGGTGTACGTAAAAATAGGGCTCTCAATGGCCGCATTAAAACGTATCTTTTCCTTTATGGTAAAATTCTCCCCCTTCAAAAGGAGATTCGAAATATTCCCTCTCTCATCCAAAAGCCCCAGGTCGTAAATCTCCGCCCTTCCGTCTCCGTACTCGGTCCTGCTGCCGTTGATGGTCAGCTTCTCCTTCATCAGCCCTACGGGCTTTTTACGTTTCTCTCTGTTCTCCCCGGCCGTTTCCCCGGAGAAATCATTCATCTCCTCCAGCTCCTCCTTCAGGGAATCCATCTGGTTGGCCAGTATCTTCTTATATAAATCTACCATATGCCCGGGGGGGCCCTCAGCCACAAAGTTCCCCTTATTCAGGAGAACCACCTTGTCGCAGTACTTAATAATGCTTCCCATATCATGGGTCACCATGAGAATGGTGGTTCCCTTCTGCCGAATCTCCTCCATGCGGCGGTAACACTTGGACTGGAAAAACACGTCTCCCACGGACAGCGCCTCGTCCACGATGAGAATCTCCGGCTCCACATTGATGGCCAGCGCAAAAGCCAGCCGAATAAACATACCGCTGGAGTACGTCTTCACCGGCTGGTGGACAAAATCCCCGATATCCGCAAAGTCCAGGATATCCTGGAGCTTTCCGTCCATCTCCTTTCTGGAGAACCCCATCATGGTCCCGTTCATGTAGATATTCTCAATGCCTGTGTAGTCGGAGTTAAACCCGGCTCCCAGCTCCAGGAGTGCGGAAATATTTCCCTCCACCTCCACGGTTCCCGTAGTCGGAGACAGAACCCCTGTGATAATCTTTAAAATGGTGGACTTTCCCGACCCGTTGGTCCCGATAATGCCCACGGTCTCGCCCTTTTTCACCTGAAAAGACAGGTTGTTCAGGGCGTAGAATTTCTTGTGATACTCCCTGTGTGCGGGATGCAGAGACTCTTTGAGCCGGTCAATCGGTTTCTCGTACATCTTATATATCTTTGTCACATCTTTTACGGTAATTGCGTTTCCCATGGCATTCCTTTCATCTGCAGGCCCTTTTAACCGCCGCCTCTACAGCACATCCGAAAAATGCGGCCTCAGCCTCTTAAACACTTTAAGCCCCACCAAAAACATACATACGGTCACCGCCCAGAAGTAGACGGTCAGTCCGGGCCTTTCCCAGAATCCGTTTCCCATCAGCATACTGTCCCGGTACCCCGCCACAATATAGTACATGGGATTCAGCTTCACCGCCCTGCACAGCACCGGGTATATGCTCCTGTCCGCAAACTGCTCTTCCTGCCACATAATAGGCGTCAGCCACATCCCAAACTGCAGACAGATGCTGACAATTTGAGCCATATCCTTAAAAAACACCTGGATGGCGCTGGTAAAGTAGACCAAAGCCATGGCAAATACCGTGACCGCAAAAGTATAGTACGCCACCTGAAGCCAGCTAATCTTTGGCTGCCATCCGAAACACAGATAGAGCCCCGCCATAATCAGGACGAAAATCCCGTGCACAATCAGGCAGGAGAGCATCTTGATAATCGGAAGAATCTCTACCCGGAACACTACTTTCTTGACCAGATAGCTGTACTCCTGCAGACAGTTGGTCCCCGCGTTCAGGGCTTCGCTGAAATAAAACCAGGGCACGATACCGGGCACCAGCCACAGCACATAGGGAACGCCCTCCACCGGATTGGCATTGCGGAACCCGATTCCGAACACAAAATAGTAGATGGCCACCGTGACAACCGGCTGGACAAACATCCACACCACGCCAAAGTAGGACCCTACAAACCGCTTCCGAAAATCAGCCTTTGCCAGGTCCCCTATAAGCCTCCGCTTTTTTACGATATCCTTTGCCAGGGATATAATATACTCCATACAATCCCTTCCTTACGCCTGCCCAAACTTAAAAGTCCGGCTTAATCCGCCCCACTTCTGATCCTTTTCGGAGATAATCAGGTTCATCCCCTCCTCAATGGGCCACTGAACCCCTATCTCCGGGTCGTTCCACGCCAGTCCGCCCTCATCCCCGGGATGATAGAAGTCCGTGCACTTGTAGGCAAACTCCGCTTCGTCTGAGAGCACCAAAAATCCGTGGGCAAACCCCTCCGGGATATAGAACTGCTTCTTGTTCTCCGCCGACAGTTCCACCCCGAACCACTTGCCGTAGGTCCTGGAATCGGCCCGCAGATCCACCGCCACGTCAAACACAGTTCCCCGCACAGCCCTCACCAGCTTCCCCTGGGGGAACTGCTTCTGGAAATGGAGCCCTCTCAGAACGCCTTTCACGGACATGGACTGGTTGTCCTGTACAAATATCATATCCAGTCCTGCCTCTCTGAAATCATTCTGATTGTAAGTTTCCACAAAATATCCCCGCTCATCTTTAAACACCTTCGGCTCGATGACATAAAGTCCCTCTATGTCACAAGGCGTTACGGTTATCTTACCCATTGTAAATTCTCCTCTTTTTCTTCTTTCAGATTTTTAAGCAGCCCGAAACTTCACAGCCTTATACTCACCACAGAAAACAGCCGCAGCACCACATACCCGTTGGCACAGCACATCAGATACAATATACTACGGTTTCCATTCTTTGTCAAAACTATGAGATCATTTTTAAACGCCATCAGAAGCACAGGCAGAAACGGAAGGAAGTACCTCCCCTGGACCCCGCTGATAACCGGAGAGCTTAAAGGCGTCCAGGCAATGAGCATGGAAGCCATGGCCGCAAGGGTACACACCATACACAGCACCGCCACCCAGATCCTGTTTCCCGCAGACATCCTCTGCCTTTCCCCCGGCTTCTTCGCGGCCAGGCAAAGGAGGCCGGCTGTAAACAGCAGCACCACAAGGTACGGCACATCCAGCACCGTGTCCAAATTGCCCAGATAAGCGCCGATCATAGTCATATGATAATATTCTGCCTGCCACAGAAACGTCTGGTAAAACATCCGCACCGCCTGCAGCGGCCGGTGAAGCAAAAGCGTCAGGCTGTAGCCCGCCTCTTCGGCCCATGGCACCACGCTCTCTGTCTCCGTGGCGTAGGAGGCGATGGTCTGCCCGTTTATAAGCAGCATGGAAAGCCCCCACGCGGCAAAAACAGCCGCTGCAGCCGCCGTCCACGGCTTCCACCCTCCAAACTTTCTCACGGGGATCAGAAGACACAATCCCATCAAAACTCCGTAGATCAGCTTGCACGGCCCCGCCGCTGCCATAAGAAGCCCGATTACCGCCACATCCTTTATCTGCACCCGTTCCTTCTCGTAAGCCAAATCCAGGCACACGGCCGTCAAATAAAACATGGAGCCCAGAATCATCACATCATAGGAAAAGGACGCGGACAGATGCAGAGTCATGGGAAGCAGGGCCACGCCGAAAAGTACCTCTTTCCCAAAAGGCAGACGTTTCATGGCAAGAAAGGTCATGCCTACAAAAAACAGAAGGTTGAACAGACGCCCCAGATAAACGACCATAATGGCATTCATATGAAAAACTCTTGCCAGAGAAATTCCCAGCGCCTGAGGGATATAAGCCACAGGCGTGGTAACCACAGGAGGATATGGGGACAGAATCAGCGACTGCTTCATCTCCTCCCGGTTATCGGCCGCCAGAGGATACCTGTCTCCGAAGATCCCCTGAGCCCTTATGACCTCATAGGTCTTCTCCGTAAGAGTCTCGCCAAGAAAACCGGAATCCGCCGTGGTGTCCGCCGCAGGCTGCACATAGCCGTCCTCGCTCTCCTCATACTCCCAGCAGTCCTCCACATCCTCCAGCCAGATATCCTGGGGGCGAATCAGCACATGGCCTGTGACTGCATTGGAGGGCTGTCCCAGAAGGCGGCTGGATAGCTGATAAGCCCCCATATAATGGCTGATCTCGTCCGGGGCCGAGAGGGGAGCAAGAACCAGAAGGTACAGGATTCCAAGAGTTGTCCCGGCCGCAAGGTATATACTCTCCAGGCTTTTGGCGGACATCTGGCCGGAAGAACCTGAAATAGTCCTGTCCGTCCAAAACATCCGGCCGGTTACCGCTAAAAAAACGACGACAACCGCAAAAAGTCCCAGATACCACCCTGTCAGCCACCCGTTACCGCTCTCTGCCGCACCGGCCCTCACATCCAGAAGATGCCACAGCCCAAAAGCCGCGGCGGCCGCAATTCCCCACAGCCTGATCCTGTTTTTCTTACTCATGACTTTTCTTCCTCGCGCTTTTTCTCCTCAAGAGCCATCTGCTGCACCAGCTCTTTGATCCTGGTCTCCAGCTGTGAGATCTGAACAGTCATATCAAACACCTTTACAATCAAAAGAAAGATTGCCACCAAAAACAAAAAATTAGCTGTGGAGTAAATTCCCAGGACCCTGGCGCAAAAATCCGCCGCTGACGGAACAATACTGTACACCACCAGCACCAAAGCCAGCACGATCCAGAATATGGCGCTCTCTATCTGTACCTTGGACTGCCTTACCTTGCGCATCATCAGGAAAAATGTTCCCACCGACACCAGGATCAGTGCAATCCGCAGGGTTATTGTCATCATGTCCGGTTCCTCTCTTTCTTTTCATGTACTCCCAAGGTCTCTTTGTACCTGGATATATCCTGTGCCGACGGCACACAGCCCATACAGCCTTTATCCCCAGTATTCCCTGTTCGCGGTGCACCGCAGAATCACAGACCTTGGAAGTTTGCTGTACTGTTTTCCCATCCGGTATCCCATATACTTACATCCGCTGCTCACAACCAGCACCGGAATCAGCCAGAACCGTCCGGTTCGAAAAAGCCATCGGGCCGTATCCTTCACCAGCCGGATTCCTTCACCCTCCGACGGCAATCCCGCAAACACCTCCGGATGCTGTGCCTGGGAGACTGCCAGATCAAAATTTCTCTGAAACTGTCCTTTAAAGGTCAGATTGTGGGAATGTATCACTCTGGCTTTTGCCGCGTAAGCAATGGCGTACCCGGCCTTAACCGCTCCCGCCGCGTAAACCATATCCTCATTAAAAATCGCCCGGTCCCCAAACCCGCCGATCTTCTCAAAAATATCTTTGCGGTAAGCGCAGCACACATTGGATGCAAAATACGTTTTAATCCCCATCCCGGGCAAATCCGCCAAAGTCTTTATTTTATCTTCCCGCGGGTAATTGAAGGCTCTTGTATACCGCTCAATGGCGCGGCATCCTTTATCCGGAACCTGCCTTGCGTAGGCCATGGCAATGGTCTCTCCCTCAGGCCCCTCTTTTTCCAGGGCCTCCACCAGCCGCTCCACCAGATATCTGTCTCCGGGAACCGCATCGTCCGTCATAAAGATCATCACATCTGCCCCGGAATATCCTGCCGCCAGGTTTCTGGCGGCCCCGTGGTCAAACTCATATTTTGATATATGATGAACCTCCAGCCCCGGCACAGCCTTGTACCTGCCCTCATCCCAGTACTGTTTTTCCGTATTTATCACAATGATCTGGTTCACCTTATACGTCTGCCGGCCAAGCATCTGCAAAAGCCGGCCAAACCGCCCATCCGGCCTGTACACCGGTATCAGTACATCCACCTTCGGCTTATTCTCCCATTTCATAGGCTTCCATCGCTCCTGTTCTTCAGATTTTGTCTCATCCGCCGCGCCCCGCCTGCCTGCTTCTCAAAATTCCCGCCCAGGTCCACGCCCCAAACCCAAACGCCATCAGGCCCATCAAAATCAGATACACCGCCGCCGCTCCCAAAATCCCGCCCCGTTTTACAAATATCGGAGCCAGAACCGCCGCCGCTCCCGTCAGAACCAGATAAATCCCAAATATGGCCTTCTGTCTTCTCATAATCACCAGGGCATAATAATGAAGGTTTAAAAACGCGTAACACGCTCCCCCCATTACGATCAGGATAAACGGCACATGATTGCCTGTCAGCTTTCCCTCATACATGCCGCCCAAAATCTGCTCCAGAACCCACAAAACAGGCCGTCCAAGTCCGGCTGCCAGCACTAAAGCCAGCACACTCAAAGCCCCGATAATCCTGGAAATCCCCAAAAGCTTCCCCGCAAACTCATCAAACCGCTTCCCGTTCCACATGTCCGTCAATCCCGTCAGCACAGGACGAATCACAAATCCTGCTGCCAGGTTGATAACGGATGTGGGCATAAAGATAATATTAAAATATCCTGACGCCGCGTCATTCATGTAGGCGTCAATGCTGTATTTTGCCGCGGAAAATATATAGAAATCCAAAAATACAGACACAAACAGCAAAAACGTCCCGCCGGTCAGCGCCCCCATCCTGCTCTTATCCCAGCCGTAGTCAACGCCTTCCAGACGCCTTAAAACAATCACGTCAAACAGGATGATTCCCACAATCTGGGCTCCCACCGCCGCTTTACAGGCCGAAAGGAGGTTTCCGCTCCCCAAAAGCGCCCCAAGAAACGTCCCCACAGAGAGGATCGTCCGAAAGGTATTGGATTTGCCCGTGAGATGAAGGTTTCCGTTTCTCTGGAATTCCGACTCATACACATCCGCAAACCCGTCCGCCACCTTATAGCACACCAGCAGAAAAATCACCGCCGCCTTCCTGGCCGTGTACCCGGACACCAGCAGATACCCTGCCCCCGCCGCCAAAGCCGCGGCGCAGGTCATGTACCTGTGGCGAAGATAATCCCCGAACCGGTACTCCTGCTCTCCGTCCGTAATCTGGAAAGGCCGTATGCCAAAATAGGCCAGAATAAACATCTGCTGCCCAAAGGTGCTGTAACCGAACGCAAAAATCCCTCCGTCATCCTCCCCCGCCAGGCCCATCACCAGAAATGACAGCACCATACTGGCAAAGGCGTAACAGAAGCTTCCTGCCATATTCCAGAGAATGTTTTGTTTTTCCTTGTTTGATCCCGTCCTCATAAGGAGGGCCGCCCACCGCTCTGCCATAGTTACCATCTGTCTTTCCTGCCTGAGTCCCGTCTTTTCCGGTATCTGCTGATGTCCTGCCAGTTCCCCTTCCTAATCTGCCCGGACAGTCCCACCGGCGCCGTCAGCTCCGTTTCCTGAAATTCTGTATCAACAAAATAGAGAGCAATATCCTGACCATATATTTCACAGCCACCACAGGCTTTAAATAACTCTCCCCGCCGGCCCTTTCCATAATCTCAACAGGTATCTCTCCGACACCTGCTCCCTGCTTCAACAGATAGGAAACCGTATCCGGCTCCGGACCGTAGTTGAGATTCAGGGCAAATTCCCCGATCATCTTCCGGTTAAACATCCGCATACCGGATGTAGGGTCTGTCACCTTCACTCCGGTGGTGAGAAAAATCGCCGCTCCAATAAGCCTGCTCCCGATCATCCGCATGGAATAGTCCTTCTTGCCATGAATAAACCGGCTGCCAATAACAATTTCGTACCCCTCATCCATCTTTTCCTTCATGGCCCCGATGAACTCCGGACGGTGCTGTCCGTCGCCGTCAAACTGGATCGCGTAGCCGTACCCTTTGTTCCAGGCATATTTCATCCCTGCCTGAAAGCATCCTGCAAGCCCCAGATTTACCGGCAGATCCAGCAGATTGTATCCCTTTTCCCTGCAGATCTCTGCCGTTTTGTCCCTGGAACCGTCGTTGACCACAATGTAATCAAGTTCCGGGCACTTCTTCACCAGATCCTCCACCACAGTCTCAATATTGGCCTCTTCATTATAAGCCGGAATCACCACCAGCACCTTATCTGTCAAATCCACCTGTGCAGTTCTCACTTTCTACAATACTAACACGACTCATATCTCTATCCGTACATCCGGTCCCCAGGTCCCGACCAGCCGGTACTCTGCTGTCCCGCTTCATCCGTCAGGCAGGTCATTGCCCCGCCTCCCGAATCGTATCGCACACCGCATCCACGATCTCCGCCGGCATGTCCGCGTACAGCGGAAGGGTCAGCACCTGCCTTGATATCCTGTCCGCCACCGGAGTGTCCTCTGCCCGAAACTGTTCCCTGTAGCACTCATAGCTGTTCACACAGGGGTAAAAATACTTCCTTGTATGGATATTCTTCTCCTTTAGGGCCTGAAATATTTCATCTCTCCCCGCCTTATAGCCGTCAAACACCACCGGCAGGTAGGCATAATTGTATTTCACCCTGGGATTCTCCCTGCACAGCCTGATGCCCTTTATCCCTTCCAGCCTCTGCCGGTAACCCATCGCCAGCTTTCTTCTCTTTTCAATCTCTTCGTCTACATGGCGCAGATTGCACAGGCCCATGGCTGCCTGAAACTCATTCATCTTGCCGTTAGCCCCCACATACTCCACGGTCTCACTGTCCATAATCCCGAAATTTTTCAGCTGATACAGACGCCGTTCCAGGGCCGCCTCTTTAAAGGCCACCCCACCGCCCTCGATGCTGTGAAATACTTTTGTGGCGTGAAAGCTGAACATGGAGGCATCCCCCCACCGTCCCACGCCTTCTCCGTCCAGTTCTTCTCCAAAGGTGTGGGCCGCGTCGTAGATAACCTTTAAATGATGCCTGTCTGCAATCTCCTGAATCCGCTCCACATCACACAGATTCCCGTAGACATGGACCGGCACAATGGCGCAGGTCTTCTCCGTGATCAGCCCCTCGATCAAATCCGCATCTATGGTATAATCATTTTCATTGATATCGCAGAACACAGGGGTCAGCCCGTTCCTCACAATGGCATGGGTGGTGGAAGCAAATGTAAACGGCGTGGTGATCACTTCCCCCTGAAGCTCCATGGCCTGAAGGGTCAGCTCCAGGGCCATATGGCCGTTGACAAACAATTCCAAATCCGGTACTTTCAGATATTCTTTCAGCCGTTTTTTAAACTCCTCATGATACGCTCCCATGTTGGTCAGCCAGGCGCTGTCCCAGATCGGCTTTAACATTTCCACATATTCTTCAAGAGGCGGCAATGACGACCGTGTTACTAACACCGGCTTTTCCGGTCCTTCCATCATGTATTCCCCCTTTCCCGCCGATTTGCAATATCTTCCATTCTACAATATCAGGAGATAAATGTAAACCTATAAAGCGGCAAAAGGGGCGGCCGCGTGTTTTACATCCACGCAGACGCCCCTTATACTTCCGTTAATCTTAATTTGGCATACCCCCGTACGCCGGCACTTCTCACGCAAGCAGATCAAAAATGGACTTAAACCTTCCCGCCATAGCCTTCTCATCACTCAAATAATCTTTAAATGCGAAAAACGCAGCGCTGTCCATGGAAGAATGGCTGTATGCCAGCCGCTCACTCATATAATTCAGATCCTTCATATACTGCAGCAGGTTCTCATACAGATTGCCGTACTTGTTAAAGTCCCCCATGCCTCTTTCTGTATCCCCTTGGCTTACAGACATCATCACCACACCGGGAACCACAGGCTTTACAAACTGAGAAACCACATCCTCAATAGAAATGGCGTTCATGTTCGTAAGATCTGCCATAAGATTATAATACTCCTGTTTACTCATGTCAGAAAGGTCATAGGTTGATTTCAGGTAATCTATCTGCTCCCGGGTCAGTTCCGAACTTCCGTCCGCATCCCAGTTCAACGGTTTGTCTGTTGAGACGCCTCCGCCCATCACAGCGCCAAAATCTTTATCTTTGTGTTTTTCAATCCAGGCCTTAAGCTTTTCGGACTGGCTTTGCGATATGGCCTTACCTCCTCCCGCCGCTGCCATACACTGATCTAAAAAGGACTTATCTGTCCCAAAAGCCGACTCTCTCTGCCCGTAAACAGCCCTTTGGGCCGGCCTGGTTTTTATCCCGCCAAAAGATACCTGCATATCCTCCATACTCCCCTTTCTTTCTCAAATCTTTATAATACCTACACTATACTACATCTATCCACTTTGTTCAATTAGCTTTTCTTCAATGAAGAACACCGGCGGCGTCCGCCCAGTTTCCGTTGGGCGCCTTCCGGTTAACCCAAAGGGATCCGGATTCGGGATCCAGATAATACCAGAGCCCGTTAATGTTCTGATACTGGGTTCGCATAGCCCCTCTGGTTCCGTCTGAGACGGGGTTCAGATAATACCAGCTGTTATTTACAAACTGCCATCCCGTCTTCATCGCCCCCCGCGTTCCGTCCGAGACAGGGTTCAGATAATACCAGCTGTTATTTACAAACTGCCATCCCGTCTTCATTGCCCCCCGCGTTCCGTCCGAGACAGGGTTCAGATAATACCAGCTGTTATTTACAAACTGCCATCCCGTCTTCATCGCCCCTTTCGTTCCGTCCGAGACAGGATTCAGGTAAAACCAGTGATTATCCGCATAAATCCATCCTGTGTCCATATAGCAATTATCTGCCAGATGGAACCAATGATTGTCTGCAAATACCCAGGTGTTTTTAGCCGGACTCCCATCCTCTTTCCTATATATCCATCCTCTGCCGTCCTGCTGCCACCCTGCTTTAGAAAAAGAACCGCCATTTCCGCTTCCGGCTGCCGGCCCTTCATAAACATCACTGACACTGACCGCGCTTTCTTCTGATTTATCGCTCCATCTTCCCCGCTGATTATCCAGGCTGCTGATCCCTCTCACCTTGAAACAGTAATCGCCGGCTCTGTTCATATGCGGATAAAAGTCGAAATGGTTCTGTCCGGTGGTCACGGTTGTAACCAGGGAGTTTCCTCTGTACAGCCTTACCTCATACCGGTCTGCGTCCCGGACATCCGACCACCAGGCAGAAGTCCCCTCCCAGTAATATTCCGCCACATCTTCAACTGGCCCCGTAACTTTTTTAAGCTTAATCTCAACCCTCATGCCGTCTCCGCCGTCCAGAATTTTTCTGGATTTCACCTCGCTCTGAAAACCGGAAACCGACACCTTTGTGGAGGAAACAAAGCGGTATCCGGAAGTGTCTTTTAATGACAGTTCCAGGCGTATAACCGGAATCTCTCCCCGAATCCAGACATCATCATCCGTATTATAATAGGCCGCCGGCTCCGCAACAACTATACGCTCATCCGGCTGGGTAACTGTAACAGAGCCGATCTCTTTTCCCGCCTCCGGTTTCGGTTCGCAGCTAACCGTCAGTTTCACGGTGCTGACAGACTCCTTCTGCGCGGCCCCGAAAACAGGCACCGCCATAAACACCGCTACGACAGCGGCGGCTATATATTTTAGGCAATGTCCGGCCCACCCAACTAAACGCGGCTTTTCTTTCCCTACACCATATCCCATAACAGCATCTCCCCTGAATAATTTCCTGAATTATAAACCCTGGACTTGCTCCAAGGTCAAGAGAGCGCTGAGGGATGTAAGAAATCTTATGTTTTTTGTAATCCTGCCGTAATCCTTCCGGCCGCCCAAATCTCAGCCAAAATCCCCCGAAACCACAGCCTGGCTGTCCATTCCTGAAATCTGTTGATATACAGATAATGTTTCATATAATACATGACGCTTTCATGCCGCAGCTTTTGACGCTCCTTCTGACTTACGCAGGATTTCACAATCGAAGCGCCATGGCGGTGAATATAAGTTTCCGTAAGCAAAACCACCGTCCGATACCCCTCTGTCCGCATCCGCCAGGCCAGCACCGATTCCTCCTGATACAAAAAGATCCGTTCGTCATATCCGCCGCACTCCTGAAATGCTTTTACATCCACCATCAGCATGGAACCGTGAACCGCGTCGGTGTAAACAGCCTTTTTCCCTCTGTAATACGCCTCCGGATAATTCAGCCATCTTCCGAAGAGCCTCCGGCTTACAGGCCCCATGGCAAGAAGTTCCCCGGCAAAACCGTGAAGCCGCCAGCCCCTGCCCAGCCCCCCGTACTGCATATCCTCCATGACCGGCGCCGCCACCGCCACATCGGGATGGCCCTTAAAAATCCGGCTTAAGGCAAGGACGGCCTGCTCCGTAAATTCCACATCCGGGTTGGCTATGACTGCATGGGTCGCCTGGTTGACAGCGGCCCCGTACCTCACACCCAAATTGTTTCCGTAACCGTAGCCGCCGTTCTTTTCTGACCGGATCACCGTGACTTTCCCATGTTCGGCGGCCTTCAGCCTTTCCCAGGAACCATCTGTGGACGCGTTGTCCACCACCACAATTTCCGACAGGATCTTATAATCACGGATCCGGTCCACCAGTCCCAAGACCGAGTCCGCGTCATTATAATTTACAATGACACAGTTGATCCTCATAGGCTGAACCTCCTCTTTGTCAAAATCCGGGGGATGGTCACGCACTGGGCAGCGGTCTGAACCGGCGAGCTTTTATAAAACCGGTTTTTCACAATACTTCGAAGCCGGCCGGTCCGGGACTGCCCGGGGAGCATCAAAAACGCCCTCAGCGTCTTCTTCTGTTTTCCGGTCATCCCGGCTTTATACATTCTGCCGAAAGCTGCCGCCTGGGCAAACATTTTCCGGTAATTATTTTCCACCGCCGCCTGCCTGGCGGCCCGCCGTTTCATATCCTCCAGGCTGCCGGTCCTGCTTGCTCCCAGCGTATTGCCCCCATGCTGGCGGTACTGATACAAAGGTTGTCTGACGCAGGAGAGCGTCCCAAAACAGGATGCTGCCAAAGCAATCCACCAATCGTGCATAAAACAGCACTCCGGCACTTCCGTGACCATATCCGCCAGCGCCCGGTTTATCATAACCGCCCCGCCCGTCACCGGATTCTCCGCCAAAATTTCCGAAAATGACACTCTGTGCGGATTGCACCGCTGATATCTGAAAAAACTGCCGCAAATAATATTCAAATTTTCATCTGTTATCTTCATATCCGAATGTACTAAAATGGGATGTCCCTTTCCCAGAGTCTGCTCCAGCTTTCGCATCCGCCCAAGCAGCGTCCTCACTTTATGGTTTTCCCACACATCATCCTGGTCGCTGAACAGGATATAATCTCCCCGGGCCTGGCTTAACAGCCAGAAAAAATTCATGGCTGCCGGCGGCACCTTTCCTTTCCTGTCCCTGTATTTCCCCTCTTTTACCCGGTGCCTCAAAACAATCTGCCCGGGATACCATCTTGCATACTTTTCAAGGATCTCCCTGGTATTGTCCCCGGAACCGTCGTCGGAAATGATGATCTGTATATCCGGTATTGTCTGTGCCAAAATGGAATCCAGCTGCTGCTCAATAAACGTCCCGCCCTCATAGGCTGCCATGAGAACCGTAACCTTCATGTTATTTTCCACTCCTTTTCCGTTCGGCTCTGGCTTCCACCATCCGCATGCCCAGCTTCCGGCTGATAAGCCACCTTAAATCCGGCCACAGGACAGTTGCGTAATCCAGCCCATGGTAAGCCGCCATATACAGCTCCTTCCCCTTTTCCCTGGGTGTCCCGGCCCATGGGGTTTGGGCCAGATATTTGTCGTAGGCTCTGCGGTAATGGTTTAAATTCCCGCGGATCCACGGCCTTTCATCCCCCATATAATGGATAACCGCCGGATGCCTCTTGGCCTTTACAAACATTTCCTCTGTAACTGCCCTGTATGAAGCGCTGTGCCTGGCCAAATCCTCATAAGAAAAATATCGGTAATTGGTGAAAAAATTATACCGCGGATCTAACGGTTTAATGGCTCCTTTCAAAACCCCGTTGAGCACATCCTGATCGCTGGCAAATAATTTTCCTCCTTTTTCCCTCCAAAAGTTCAAAAGCTTTCCCTGAACTCCCGCTTTCCTCCACTGTCCCAGATCCACCAAAAGCACGCCGGAATTAAAATAAGGCTGTTCCCGGTCCAGTCCGACAGACTGCTTCACAGCCTCATAGATGGTAGGCTCCATAACCGCCCCCATAATATTCCCCTCCAGATCTGTCTCCCACAGCCCGCGCAAGGACTGGGCCACCACTGTGTCGCAGTCCAGATAAAGAACCCGGTCCACATGGCCGGGAAGCACCTCGCCCATAAACAGACGGCTCATAATGCTGATGTCGTATCCGCCTGTGTCCACGGGAAAATCCAGCCTGTCTTTTAAATTGCCCATCTCTATAAATACCAGGTTCCGGCCGTACCGGCCGGCAATGCTGTCCAGTTTTTTCATGCTGTCCCGGGTCAGTCCCAGCGAAAGGATGTATACGGTAACGGACCCGCACTGCCGGTTTCTGTCAAACAGGGAACACATGGAGGTTCCCAGATGCCTGGCATAGGCATCATTTGACGCATAAACAATATTCATACAAAAACAGGCTCCTTTTCCTTATCTCCTCCGGTACCCGGTGGCAAAATCCACCAGGTTCTTCATACCGTCCACATCTCCGGCCAAAAATTTTTCCAGATTCTCCCCTGCGATAGCCACAATCCTCTCAAAGGTCTCTTTAAGATGATACTGTCCGGAAATATGCGGCGTGATCACCATCCTTGGAGCCTTCCACAGAGGATGATCTCCCGGCAGAGGCTCCGGATCCGTCACATCCACACCGCAGCCGCCCAAGTGCCCCTCCTCAAGAACCCTGCACAGAGCATCCCCGTCAATGGCGCTGCCCCTTCCCACATTGATAAGATATGCTCCGGACTTCATCAGCCGCAGCCGCCGCTCATCCATAATATGGTAGGTCTTTGGACTGTTGGGAAGGGAAAGCGCCACAAAATCCGCTCTGGGGATCAGTTCGTCCAGGCTGTCCACCGTGTGAATCTCATCCAGATAATCCGGCTTGTCCCCTTTCGTCCTTCTGACACCTATGGTATAGCTTCCCAGAGCTTTCATCCTCTTTGCGTACTCTCCGCCGATATCCCCAAGCCCCACTGCCAGAACCGTTGAACCCCACACGGAGGTTACATTCCCCTCATCCTTCCACAAACCGTTCAGCTGGTTGTGGTAATACCGGTAAAATTTGTTCTGCAGCAAGAAGGACATCCCTACCATATATTCGGAAATGGCAAGACCGTAGGCCCCTGTGGCGTTGGTCAGTACGACACCGGGCCTTAAAATGCCGGCCTCGCAGTAATTGTCCGATCCGGCGGAATTTAACTGTATCCACCGGAGTTTTTCAGCGTCCTTTAACATACGCCGGCTTACATTACCTATGATGATGTCTGCCTTTCGGATCTCATCCCCGGTTACGGCAGAAGCCGAAGTGTAATAAAACTCACACCCGGCTCCGATTCTCTCCAGATATTCTTTATGCCTGTCCTCAACAGGTATGGTCACTATGATTTTTTTCATCGATTCTCAATCTCCATCAGCTGATCTACTCGTCTCTGGTGCCTTCCGCCCTCATACTCCGCGTCAAGCCATGCATCTGTAATCATCTTTGCCATCTCAATGCCGATAATCCTGGCCCCAAATCCCAGCACGTTGGAATCATTGTGCATTCTGGACAGGCGGGCGGTGCAGGGCTCGCTGCACACGCAGGCCCGGATTCCTTTCACTTTGTTGGCCGCCATGGAAATCCCCACGCCGGTTCCGCAGATTACGATTCCCAAATCCGCCTCCCCCGACGCCACGGCTCTTCCCACCTTTTCTCCGTATATGGGATAATCGCAGCTTTCCGGAGAATCGGTTCCCATATCCGTTACCTGAATCCCCCGATCCATAAGGTGGGCCTTAATCGCTTTCTTCATCTCCACAGCCGTATGATCATTGCTGATTGCTATTTTCATAAAAGTATTCTCCTTGTCTTTATCAGCCTCTGGCTATACTCCAAAAAACCTCTGGATCCTGTCCAGCCTGGAACTCATGCTGCAGAGCAAAACATCTGCCGCGGTAAATGCCGCCATCGCCTCCACCACCACCACAGCCCTGGGAACTATAATGGGATCATGGCGTCCCTTTATCACGGTCTCCACCTCTTCCCCCTGACGGTTCACAGTCCTCTGAACACATGAAATCGAGGGTGTGGGTTTAAAGGCCGCCCGCGCCACCACCCTGCTTCCGTCGCTGATACCTCCCAGAATCCCTCCTGAGTGGTTGGTTCTCTTAGTTATGACATTGTCCCCGGCTTTTATGAAACTGTCGTTATTGGCGGAGCCCACACTTTCCGACGCGCGAAATCCGTCCCCAATCTCCACCCCTTTTACTCCCCCGATGGACATAAGGGCATGGGCCAGCCTGGCATCCAGCTTTTCAAAAACCGGTTCCCCGATCCCTGCCGGAAGGCCGTCAATGATACATTCTGCCACTCCTCCGGCAGAATCTCCCCGGCTCATCACCTGCTCCAGATATTCCTCCGCCCGGGCCGCTGCCTGGGCGTCAGGCATACACAGGCGGTTCATAAACCGCTCTTCCATCTGAAACCGCTCCGGGGCGGCCTCTATGCTTCCTATGGATTTGGTGTAGGCCGCCGTCTTAATTCCCAGACTTTCCAGAAATTTTGCGGCAACAGCCCCTGCCGCCACACGGGATATGGTCTCCCGGCCGGAGGATCGTCCGCCGCCCCGGTAATCCCGAAATCCATATTTTGCATCAAACGTAAAATCCCCATGACCGGGCCGGTACAAATCCTTAATTCCGTCATAATCATGAGATCTCTGATCCGTATTGCGCACTACCATGGCCACAGGAGTTCCTGTGGTTCTGCCCTCAAAGACTCCCGACAGAATCTCCACCTCATCACCTTCCCGGCGCATTGTGGTAAATCTGCTCTGTCCGGGTTTTCTGCGATCAAGATACGTCTGTATGTCCTCCTCACACAGGGCCATCCCTGCCGGGCATCCGTCGACTACAACCCCCAGCCCCTTTCCATGGGATTCCCCCCATGTGGTCATGGTAAGCAGCGTTCCCCATGTCGAACCAGCCATACTGAAATCCTCCGTCTCTCTGTCGTCTCCGCCTTTACCGCACCTTTACAATGGCGCAGCAGTTCGGCTCATCCACCTTCATAGGCCTTCCGCACATAACCAGAAGCCCCTTCTCATAATCTATATGGAAAAACGTAATCGTTCCCGTCTCATGGTTAAAAGAAGCAAGATGCTTATCATCGGGAAATATGGCGATATCCTTCGGATAATCCCCGCTGATAGGCAGGCAGCACAACAGCGAAAGGAAACCGGTCTCCGGATCCCTGTTGAAAATACTCACCGTGTTATCCCCCGCATTGCTGCAGAACAGATGCTTCTCGTCCGGCGAGAACCGGATAGCGCAGGCCGCCGTCAGCTGACTTAACCGCTTAGAACCTGTGGTGGGTATGGTCTGAATCTTTTCAATCTTCGGGGACCGCTTCCCTGTCTCATAAGTATACACGTCAATAACGTTCTTAACCTCATACATCAGGTAAATAAATTTCCCGTCCGCGCTGAAAATAAAATGCCTTGGAGCTGACTCCAGATCGCAGGGAATCGTGTCCACCAGCATCAGCTGATCGTCCGTAAATCTGTACACCTTCACCTGGTCAACCCCCAGATCCGCCACCATGACAAACTTCCTGTCCGGGGTCAGACGGGTGCAGCTGATATGAGGACGGAACGTTCTCTCCGCCACGCTGCCCAGCCCCTTGTGGTACACCCCGGCGGCAATCCTTCCGATGGTGCCGTCCGGATTCAGGTGCATCACCGTGGATTTACCGTCATGGTATCCGGATACAAACAGGTATTTCCCCTCCGGTTCCACAGACAGCTGACATCCCCTCATCCCCCGGATATTAGCCATATTCAGTTTCGTAATGCTTCCGTTTTCGTGGATCCGGTAAGAAACGACCCCTTCGTCCGCGATGGAGTACAGAGTCTTGCCGTTGACCGCCGGCACCAGATAAGAGGAATTGTCAATCTCCATCTCGCAGCGCTCTTTAAACCGGCCGTTTTCCACGTCCACATCATAAACCGTGATTCCCTTTGCATTGCCTGTGTAGGAGTAGGAACCTACATAGGCCATATATACACCCTTCATCTTACTAATCCTCCTGAACACCTCTTATTTTTACTTAAGGATATAATATCATAGATTTCCCAAAAAATCTATTGACAGCGATATATTTTTCTGTATAATGGTATTTGCACTTTGTTTATTATTACTAAACTTTAAGATTATATTTGGTATCAGTTAGTATTAGTAAACTTTTTGTTCGGATTACCTAAGATTACCTTAACGGGATTCAGACGGCGCAAGTCCTGTCCGGATTCCTGTGCAGGCCGGCAAAGCCGGCAGGGAAAGGAGCAAGCCATGGATATCGGTTTAAAACTGAAAGAGCTTCGTATCCTTAAGGGGCTGACCCAGGAGGAGCTGGCGGACCGGGCGGAGCTGTCAAAGGGATTCATCTCCCAGCTGGAACGGAATCTGACCTCCCCTTCCATTGCCACCCTTATGGATATCCTCCAGTGTCTGGGCACCACCATCGGAGAATTTTTCAACGAAACTCCGGAAGAACAGATTGTTTTCGGAAAAGCCGATTATTTCGAAAAAGTAGATTCCGAGTTAAAAAACGAGGTCAAGTGGATCATCCCCAACGCCCAGAAAAACGTTATGGAACCTATCATGCTGACTTTGGAGCCGGGAGGGGAAACCTATCCCGACAATCCCCACGAGGGGGAGGAGTTCGGCTATGTGCTCCAGGGAACCGTGGCCATTCACCTTGGAAACAAAGTCTACAAGGCCAAAAAAGGGGAGTCCTTTTACTTTGTCCCCGATAAAAAGCATTACCTGACCAGCAAGGCGGGCGCCGTGATTCTCTGGGTCAGCTCCCCGCCAAGTTTCTAACCCTCATACCTTTACTTAATGAAATCAGGAGGAAACCATATGAGCAGTCTCATCGATTTGATCAATGTGTCCAAAAGTTTTGACGGGACTCTGGTATTGGATGATTTAAACCTCTCCGTGAAAGAGAACACCTTTGTCACCCTGTTAGGCCCCAGCGGCTGCGGCAAGACCACCACCCTGCGCATCATCGGCGGCTTTGAGCGGGCGGACGCAGGCAAGGTCATCTTTGACGGTCAGGACATTTCAAACCTGCCCCCCAACAAGCGGCAGCTGAATACGGTCTTTCAGAAGTATGCCCTGTTCACCCACATGAATATTGCGGAAAACATCGCTTTTGGCCTTAAGATCAAAAATAAACCAAAATCCTACATACAGGATAAGATTAAGTACGCCTTAAAACTGGTAAACTTAGACGGCTACGAGAACCGCAGCGTGGACTCTTTAAGCGGCGGCCAGCAGCAGCGCATTGCCATTGCCAGGGCCATTGTCAATGAGCCCAGAGTTCTTCTTTTAGATGAGCCCCTGGGAGCTTTGGACTTAAAACTCCGCCAGGATATGCAGTATGAACTCATCCGTCTGAAAAACGAGCTGGGCATCACCTTTATCTACGTGACCCACGATCAGGAAGAAGCCCTGACCATGTCCGATACCATTGTGGTCATGAACCAGGGGTATATCCAGCAGACGGGCACCCCCGAGCAGATCTACAATGAGCCGGAAAATGCCTTTGTGGCAGACTTTATCGGGGAGAGCAATATCCTCCACGGCACCATGCTCAGGGACGAACTGGTGGAAATTTTCGGGGCCAAATTCCCATGTGTGGATAAAGGCTTCGGCACCAATTCCCCGGTGGATGTGGTCATCCGGCCTGAGGATATCGACCTGGTAAGCCCTGAGGAAGGCTCACTGACAGGAGTCTGTACCCATCTGATCTTCAAAGGAGTACACTACGAGATGGAAGTCACCACCCCCGACGGCTTCGAGTGGCTGGTCCACTCTACGGATATGTGCCCTGTGGGCAGGAAAGTGGGCATTCACGTTGACCCCTTTGACATTCAGATCATGAATAAACCTGCTTCAGAGGATGAGGAGGCCGTGGGAGTCAATGAGTAAAAAATTATTATCCGGCCCTTACCTTATATGGATGGTTGGTTTTACGGTAATTCCCCTGATCCTTATTGTGTATTACGGGCTCACCGACCGGACGGGAGCGTTCACCCTGGCCAACGTCGTCTCCATCGCCACGGCGGAACATGCAAAGGCCTTGTGGCTGTCTCTGGGGCTGTCCTTTATCAGCACCCTGGTATGCCTGCTCCTGGCCTACCCTCTGGCAATGGTTTTGAGAAAACGGGGAATCGGGAAAGGCAGTTTTGTGGTGTTTATCTTCATACTGCCCATGTGGATGAATTTTCTTTTAAGGACCCTTGCCTGGCAGACCCTTCTGGAGCGGAACGGGGTTATCAACGGCATCCTGTCCGCCCTTCATCTGCCCACCCAGTCCCTTATCAACACGCCGGGGGCCATTGTCCTGGGTATGGTCTACAATTTCCTGCCTTTTATGGTCCTGCCCATTTACAATGTACTGTGCAAGATTGACGACAACACCATAAACGCCGCCCATGATCTGGGAGCCAACTTCTGGCAGACCCTTCTGCTCATCTGGTTCCCTCTGAGCGTTCCCGGCATTATCAGCGGCATCACCATGGTTTTTGTGCCTGCCCTGACCACCTTCGTCATCTCCAATCTGCTTGGCGGAAGCAAGATTCTCCTTATCGGCAATGTAATCGAGCAGGAATTTACAAAGGGAAGCAACTGGCATTTGGGATCCGGCCTGTCCCTGGTTTTGATGGTGTTTATCCTGGCCAGCATGGCTCTCATCGCCAAATACGATAAAAACGGGGAGGGCAGCTCATTCTGATGAAACGTACGAAAGACAGTTTTAAAAGACTTGTGGAAAATTTCTATCTGGTGCTTATCATGGTATTCCTTTATGCGCCTATCGCCACCCTGATGGTACTGTCCTTTAGCAACTCCAAATCCCGTACCCAGTGGGGGGGATTTACCCTGCGCTGGTATGGGGAGATGTTTAAAAGCGCCACCATTATGACCGCGCTGCAAAATACCCTGGTCATCGCCTTTGCCTCGGCCCTTTTGGCCACAATCATCGGCACAGCGGCAGCCATTGCCATCAACACCATGAAACCCCTTCCAAGGACCGTGATCATGGGCATCACCAACATACCCATGCTGAATGCGGACATCGTCACCGGCATCTCCCTGATGCTGGCCTTTATCGCCTTCGGAATTTCCCTGGGCTTTAAGACGATATTGATTGCTCACATTACCTTTAATATCCCTTATGTGATCTTAAGCGTCATGCCCAAGTTAAAGCAGACCAATAAAAGTGTTTACGAGGCGGCTATGGATCTGGGAGCATCTCCGGTATACGCGTTTTTTAAGGTGGTGTTTCCGGATATCCTGCCCGGGGTACTGTCAGGATTTCTTCTGGCCTTTACCATGTCCCTTGACGATTTTATCATCACCCACTTCACCAAGGGGGCAGGGATCAACACACTCTCCACCCTGATCTACAGCGAGGTACGGCGGGGCATCAAGCCGTCTATGTACGCGTTGTCCACGATTATTTTTGTAACGGTTCTGGTGCTGCTGATCATCACAAATTTTGCGCCTCATAAAAAACAGGAGGGGCATTAATAAAAGAAAATACACGGAGGAGTAAGATTATGAAAAAAAACACCTTTGCTATGGCATTATCCCTTATCCTGGGCGCATCCGCAGTCTTGTCCGGCTGCGGCGGCAAGACAGACGCTTCCGGCAGCCAGGGGGGCGCCGGGGAAGTGTATGTGTACAACTGGGGCGAATACATCGACGAGGAGGTTATCTCCATGTTTGAGGAGGAAACCGGAATCAAGGTCATCTATGATATGTTTGAGACCAATGAGGACATGTACCCGGTCATTGAGGCGGGAGGCAGAACCTATGATGTCGTCTGCCCGTCTGACTATATGATTCAGAAGATGGTTGAAAACAACATGCTGGCGGAACTTAACTTTGACAATATTCCCAATGTCAGCCAGATCGATCCCCTCTACATGGAACGCTCCAAAAGCTTTGATCCGGAAAATAAATACTCGGTTCCCTACTGCTGGGGCACCGTAGGCATTCTCTACAACACGGGCATGGTGGCTCCTGAGGATGTTCCCACCCGCTGGTCTGATCTGTGGGACGAAAAATTCAACGGCGAGATCCTGATGCAGGACAGCGTCCGTGACGCGTTTATGGTCGCTTTAAAATCCCTGGGATATTCCATGAACTCGGAAAACGAGGCGGAGCTTGGCCAGGCCAGGGATCTGCTGATCCGGCAGAAACCGTTGGTTCAGGCCTATGTCATCGACCAGGTAAGGGATAAGATGATCGGCGGGGAAGCTGCCGTGGGCGTTATCTACTCCGGGGAGATGCTCTATATTCAGGAGGAAGTGGCGGCCCAGGGGCTGGATTATGACCTGGAATACGTACTCCCGGAAGAAGGCACCAATGTATGGATCGACTCCTGGGTAATTCCGGCCAATGCCAAAAATAAGGAAAACGCGGAAGCCTGGATCAATTTCCTGTGCCGTCCGGAGATCGCCAAGATGAATTTTGAATATATTACCTATGCCACGCCTAATAAGGGGGCTTTCGAGCTGCTGGACGAGGATCTGAAGAACAACAAAGCCTTGTTTCCGGATATAGAATCGCTTGACAACTGCGAGGTATTCCAGTATCTTGGAAATGAGGTGGACAGTATCTACAATGATCTTTGGAAAGAAGTAAAGTCTAATTAACACCTGTTTTACCTGTTTATGAGAAACTGTCTCCACCCAACTTGCAACTACAGCGGATAAAAGCCGCGGAAAGGGGTACTTTATGGAAATTTTAAAGGTATTGGAGGAGATGCTGAGACATGTGGTGGACATGGCCATTGTGGGGTTTGAGTTTGTAGGTGTATTTGTCATTATACTGGCAGGCCTTAAGGGTATCCGTGACTATGTGAAAAAAAGCCCTCAGATCCGCCTTAACCTGGCCATCGGTATGGCACTGGGATTGGAGTTTAAGCTTGGAAGCGAGATCCTCCGTACGGTAATCGTCCGCGATCTTGCCGAAATCGCCACAGTTGCCGCTATCATCATCCTCAGGGCAGCTTTGACTTTCCTCATCCACTGGGAGATCAAGGAGGAGAAGGCAGACGAAGAAGAACTGAAGCGTCTGGAAACTTCTTCCGCAGACAAGATTTAATGTGTAAAATCAATCATCAAGGAGAACGAGTATGAGTAAAAAGAGCATTATTTTTCTGGACATTGACGGTACCCTGGTCAACACTTCCGCCAACCCGGAATTTATTCCTCAGTCTGCCGTCACAGCCGTGCAGCAGGCACGTCAGAACGGCCATCAGATTTATCTCTGCACCGGCAGAAGCAAGGCTGAAATCTATGATTTTATAACGGAAGTGGGCTTTGACGGCGTTATCGGAGCTGCCGGGGGATTTATTGAAGTCCGGGGAAACGAAATTTTCCACGAAACCATCAATCCTGACTCTGCCGCCGCAGTCGCCAGGTATTTTGATGACCATAAGATTGATTTCTATCTGGAAAGCAATACCGGGCTTTACGCTTCCAAAAATCTGATTCCCCATCTGGAACGGATCATGTACGGCGATGTGGAACACGATCCGGCTGCAAGAGAGCGCAAAAAAGAGGGGAGTCATTTTATCAATGCCCTGACAGAAACCGCCAAGATGCCTATGGATGACATTAACAAAATCTGTTTCCTGGAGACAAACGGATCCAAATACCAGCATATTTACGATACGTTCCACGATGAATTTTATATGGTAAGGTGCACGGTTCCCATGTTCGGTGATGAAAGCGGCGAGATGTCCGTTCCTGGGATCAACAAATCCACTTCCATACGCATTTTGCTGGACCACCTGAACGCCGATATTGCAGACACCTATGCTGTGGGCGACGGCATGAACGACGCCGAGATGCTTGACTGCGTCCATGTGGGGATTGCCATGGGCAATGCGAAAGAAGGGCTGAAAGCCATTGCCGACTACATAACCACCGATCTCATGGAGGACGGTATTTACAATGCCTTTAAGCATTTCGGATTAATCTGAGGAGGAATTTCACTATGGATTATAATGTGTTTCAGTTTGGCGCAAAGGGCGACGGCGTGACGGATGATGCCGCTTCCATCCAAAAGGCTGTCGATACCTGCAGCCAGGCGGGCGGGGGACGGGTAATTCTGGAAAGCGGAAAACATTTCTATTCCAGCTCCATTATCCTGAAAGAGAAGGTGGATCTGCATATTGAACGGGGCGCCGTTCTTTCGGCCCACTCCGATATCGGCACTTATTTCCACCCTAACCATGGGCAGCGGGACGACGGCGTGGATCGGGCAGGCACTCCTGTAACCTTAAAGCCGTCCTATGCCTTCATCTATGCCAAAGATGCCGACGGGATAGCCATCTCCGGCGAAGGCGCCATCGACGGCAATGCCTACGCATTTGTAAAGCAGGTAAGCCCCTACTACGTAACCGGAGACTTTTATCCAAGACCCACTCTGGTTTATGTGGAGCACTGCAGCCACATATCGTTTACCGGCGTCACCATGCGCAACGCCCCTTTCTGGACTCTGCATCCTGCCGGATGCGATGATGTGCTCATCTCCGGAATCCGGATCTTAAATGATTTAAATGTGGCCAATTCCGACGGCATTGACCCGGATCACTCTACCAATGTGCGGATTATCGGCTGCCATGTAACCTGCGCCGACGACTGTATCTGCTTAAAAAGTTCTGCAGGAAACATGGAGTACGGCCCCACAAAAAATGTCCTAATCTCCGGATGTACCCTTACCTCCACATCTGCCGCCCTGAAAATCGGCACGGAGGGAACAGGAAATTTTGAAAACCTGATCGTTGACAACTGCATTATCAGTGACAGCAACCGGGGAATCTCCATCCAGATCCGGGACGGCGGCAGCGTGACCAACGCCTCCTTCTCCAACATTATCATTGAAACCCGTCGTTTTGCTGACTGCTGGTGGGGCTGCGGGGAACCTATTACCATCTCCACCCACAACCGTGATGAACATACGCCGTCCGGACACATAAAGAACATACGCTTCTTCAATATCACCTGTGACAGCGAAAACGGCGTCTTTCTTTCGGGAAGCGACAAAAACCATATTGAAGACGTGCTTTTTGAGCATGTATCGGTTACCGTCCATTCCAAAAGCAAATGGCCCAAAGGCATGTATGACCTGCGTCCCGGAATCAATCAGGGAATCGAGGAAATCAACTCCGCAGGTTTCTTTATGAGGCGGGCCGATGATGTGGTACTGCGCAACTGCCGCGTAAAATTTGAAGGCAACGAGCGTGACAAGTTCGGGGAAGCCCTTTTCGCCCAGGACTGCGAAAACCTGTCTATGGAAGGGTTCTCGGGGAAAGCCGCCCGGGCCGGTGTTGAAGATATCCGGATTTTATAGGAATCCTGCAAGCAGGTTTAGCAGGTTTGGTTTCATAGGACAGCACCTTATGAAATAGAAAAAACAGAGGGACCTCTGACAGCGAGGACCCCTCTGTTTTTACATGTTTTTTATTTCCATCCTTCAGGCAGATATTCCAACGTATTGGCAATCATATCATCTGCCAGGCTCTTCACATCCTCCTCACCGGCTCTTCCCTTTACCAGAGGATCGTTAAGGAATGCTTTATAAACCAGCTCCCTGTCACAGTCCAGAGCCGCTTTCAGGACATACTCGTGATTCTCCACATGAGGCATAATCAAGGCACGGACATTATCCGGAATCTCCCCTGCAATCAGAGGTTTAATCGAATCACGGCTGAACACCGCATTGGTCTCCACCACGGCTGTATCCGGCAGGTTGGGAATCTGCAGGTTGGTATTGGGGATATTTACATTGCTTACCACTCTCTCCAAACCGCACAGAGCCTTAATGAGCAGGATTCCCTCTTCCCCTGAAGGGTTCAGATCGATCTCCTCCTCCCCTTTTACCAGGCGGGCGCTTCTGTCAAGACGTTTCTTTAAATCTTCTTTTCTCCAGTCAACGGTAGTCAGGCCAAACTTCCAGCTCTTCACAGTCTCCGGATCCTTTAAATACTCTCCTCCGGGCATAAACTCCGCAAGATGGCGGTCTCCGGCAGCGGCAATAAGGCCAAACCGGTTAAACAGGTCAAATTTTACCCTGTGAGCGCAGTTAAAGCTGCTGTTAGCCCAGTTCCTGTCCGGCTCACTGTACCCTTCCTCAAAATTCTTCTCAATAAACTCACGGTATACAGGGAACAGATCGATGCCTTTATAGGAAGCCTGGTCAAACCAGGTAAAGTGGTTAATTCCCAATACATTTACATGGATATTCCGGCGATCCACGTCCTTCAGCCCCATAGTCTCCTCACAAATGCCCTTTAACACCTTCTGGGTGCCGAACACCTCATGACAGCAGCCAAAGGCTTTGATCTGGGGGAACACATGGTACAGGGTCTTCACGCACAGCGTCATGGGATTGGTATAGTTGATAACCCATGCGTCGGGAGAATAGGTTTTCACCGCATTGGCAATATCCACAAACATGGGGATCGTCCTCAAAGCGCGCACAATTCCGCCCGGACCTGCCGTGTCCCCTACAGACTGATAGATTTGAAGCCGCTCCGGCAGATGAACGTCAGACTGCATCTCGTCAAAGGTACCCGGCAGAATGGAAATCACAACAAAGTCTGCACCCGTAAGAGCTTCTTCTATAGTTCCGGTAGTGGTATAGTTCCATTTCCCTTTTGTGTCCTGGCGCTCTGTCAGATGGTTGCCGATGATCTCATTGTGTTTTGCCGCCTCCTGGTCGATATCATACAGGCGGATGGTTCCGCTTAATGAATCGTCCATGGATAAGTCGGTCATAAAGGTCCATGCCCATCCCCTGGAACCGCCGCCTATGTAGGCAATCTGCAGATCGGAAACTTTGTTGTTTTCGTATTTCATGGTAATCCTCCTTGTTCAATACGTTCACTGTATTTTCTATGGACTATCATACTACAAAATAGTATAATTATCTTATAAAATTGCCTACAGATTTTATATTTTCGTACTTTTGGATACTATCCGGCACAAAGAGACTCTGAGAGTACAAAAAGCGGTAAAGGAGGCCTGAAACATGGAACAGGTAGTATTCCAGGGAGGTATGGAGGGGCTGACTGTAGATCAGGTGATACGGGATTATGAGTATTCCATGGCTGCCAGGCATTTCCACGATACCTTTGAATTGTATTATCTTTTGGAGGGGCAGAGATATTATTTTATTGATAAGCAGACGTACCTGGTAAAAGCCGGGGATGTGGTGCTTATAAAACCTAACCAGATCCACAAAACCAGCATGGCCGGCATCTCCTACCACAACCGCATCCTCTTTCAGATCAGCAGCCAGATGATGGACCCTTTTTTGAAGGCCTGCGGTATGGGAACCATGGAAGATGTGTACGGGGAGAATGCCATCATTATCTCAATTCCGGAAAACGGCCAAAACGAAATCTCGGAACTTATGTTTCAGATTGAAAAAGAACTGAAGGACAGACCCCGCCAGTATCCTGTCGGAGTAAAGCTAAAACTGGCGCAGCTTCTTTTGTGCCTGACCCGCCATCAGAAAAAGGCCTTTTTTCAGCAGGAACCTGAAAAGGCCTTGACCTGGAAGCATCAGAAGGTTCATGAGGTGGCTGATTATCTTCTCAATCACCCGGAATCTCAGGAGTCTTTAGAAGAACTGGCCAGGCGGTTTTATATCAGTAAATCTTATTTAAGCAGAATTTTCCGGGAGGTTACCGGTTTTACGGTCAACGAATATAAAAATGTGAACCGCATCAAAAAATCCCAGCAGCTTCTGCTTCACAGCGGTTACTCCATCACGGAAATATCCGGCCTTCTGGGATTTGAAAATCTGACCTATTTTGAGCGGGTATTTAAAAAGTATGTGGATACAACCCCCTTAAAATACCGGAAAACCGCTGTCAGGCAGGCCCTTTAAATTTTCCGGGAGTATAGCCGGTAATCTGTTTAAACGAACGGATAAAATTAGAATAGTCATTAAATCCTGAAAGGTGGCAGGTTTCGTTCACCGTATGCCCCTGGGAAAGCAGGGTTTTTGCAAGGGCCACCCGCTTTACCAATACATACTGGAAAATCGTGCTGCCCGTCTCTGACTTAAACAGGTGACTTAAATAGTATTTATCCATGGCAAGGGCCCTGGCGATGGAATCCAGGGTCAGATTATCGGTTAAGTTGGCATCAATATAGTCCATAATAGCCTGGGTCCTGTGAGGCAGGGACGGCGCAGGAGAAATACCCGCCTTTTTCCAGGCCCGGTTGACAAACACCAGGATTTCCAGATACAGGGCCACCGCCTCCACATCATTGCCGAACCTTCCCCGGGACTTTAAAAGCTTTGCAAGGCGCCGGGCCATGGACAGCAGCTGTTTCTGCTCCTTTGGGGACAGGGACACTAGATTTCCCACCCCCGGCTCCCTGTAAAAACAGCTTAACAGATTCGTGTCCGGTGTGCAGAAAGACCGGGCAAACTCCGGCTGTATGTGTATGACCAGCCGGGTAAAGGGGGTATTGGATACATTGACCGCCTTGTGTATCTCATTAACCGAGAACAGAATCAAATTACCTGAGGTCATGGGATAGCAGGCATTTTCCGCAAAATACTGGATACTGCCGTCTATGAGGAAAAAAATCTCATGGTGGCTGTGCATGTGAAATTCCACGTTGCCTGCAGCCAGGCTTGTGGTGAAATCACAGCTGAATGGCCTGGTTAATTTTTTTTCATTTCTCATAAACTCCTCCAAAAAGACAAGTTACGCATATTTTTACCCAATCTGCGCAAACAAATGGATTAAAATTAAGTATATAATAAATTCAAGAAAAGTTCAAGGAAAGGGGAACATTATGGAAAAAGTAAGACTTGGAATCATCGGAATCGGAAACATGGGTACCAACCATGCCAAATCCATTGTGGAAGGCCGGGCGCCGGAGGTGGAGCTGACGGCCGTGGCCGACCGAAGAGAAAGCCGCAGAACCTGGTGCAGGGAAAACCTTCCGGAAAATGTGGCAGTTTTTGAACAGGCAAAGGATCTAATGGCCTCAGGGCTTTGTGACGCCGTCCTTCTGTCAATCCCCCACTATCAGCACCCGGAACTGTCCATCGCCGCCATGGATCAGGGACTTCACGTGCTGTGTGAAAAGCCGGCCGGCGTGTACACCAAACAGGTCCGCGCCATGAATGACCATGCCGCCAAAAGCGACCGGGTATTTGCCATGATGTTTAATCAGAGAACCAACTGCGTATACCGGAAGATGCACGAGCTGGTCAAAAGCGGCGAGCTTGGAGCCATCAAGCGTGTAAACTGGATTATTACTGACTGGTACCGCACCCAGTCCTACTATGATTCCGGCGACTGGCGCGCTACCTGGGACGGGGAAGGCGGAGGAGTGCTTTTAAACCAGTGTCCCCACAACCTGGATCTGATCCAGTGGATCTGCGGAATGCCCTCCAGGGTACAGGCCTTCTGCCACAACGGAAAATGGCATGATATCGAGGTGGAAGATGATGTAACTGCCTACCTGGAATACCCCAACGGAGCCACCGGCGTATTTATCACCACCACCGCCGACGCACCGGGCACCAACCGTTTTGAGATTACGCTTGAAAAAGGAAAACTGGTGTGCGAGAATAATGAACTGATATTACATAAACTGGCTGTCAGTGAGCGGGAGTTCTGCAAGACGGCAAAAGGCGGCTTTGACAAGCCGGAATGCACCGTAACCAAAGTGGAGACAGACGGGCTCAATGAGCAGCACATAGGAGTTATCAAGGCATTTGCCGGCAGGATCCTCCATGGAACCCCTCTGGTAGCCCAGGGCGAAGAGGGGATCAACGGCCTCACTCTCTCCAACGCCATGCATCTTTCCAGCTGGCTGGGACACGGGGTGGATCTTCCTTTTGACGAAGATCTGTTTTTAGAGGAACTGAACAAGCGCCGCAGCGCTTCCAGAAAAAAAGAGACGGCTGATGTGGTATTCGACACATCAGGAACCTATTAAGGAGGGCACTGATTATGTGGGATAATATTGTATTAAGCGGTTTTGCCGATGAAATCCATGAGAACCTGTCTGAGCAGATCCGCGTGCTGAAAAAACTGGGGATGAACCATGTGGAGATGCGGGGTGTCAACGGAAAAGGCCTTGTTGAGTATTCTGCCGGCGAAGCGCGGGAAATCAAAAAGCAGCTGGATGAGGAAGGAATCCGCCTGTCCTCCGTCGGCTCCCCTATCGGAAAGATCCAGATTACGGATGCCTTTGAGCCTCACATGGAGCTGTACCGCCGCACCGTGGAGATCGCCCATATTATGGAAACCGATTATATCCGTATGTTCAGCTTTTTTATGCCTGAACATGAGGATTACGCCCCCTACAAGAATGAGGTCATGGACAGGCTGGGGCAAATGGCAGATTATGCAAAGGCGAACGATGTCATACTTCTCCATGAAAACGAAAAGGAAATTTACGGGGACACGGCCTGCCGCTGCCTGGAAATCATGGAAGCCTTCTATGGAGATCACTTTAAGGCTGTGTTCGATTTTGCCAACTTCGTCCAGTGCCGGCAGGATACCCTGGAAGCCTATGAGATGCTGAAACCCTATGTGGCCTATGTCCATATCAAAGATGCCTTATGGTCCGATGCCAGCGTGGTTCCTGCCGGAACAGGGGACGGACATGTGAAGGAAATCCTGGAAAAACTCAAAGCTTCCGGATATAACGGATATCTGTCCCTGGAGCCCCATTTAAGTGATTTCGCGGGATTTTCCGCCCTGGAACAGAATGCGTCCCAGAAGAAAAAACTGGATGGGGAGGAGGCCTTCACTTTAGCCTACGACTCTCTGATGAAGATACTCCGTCAGCTGTAAACAAAAAGCTGCGGCACCTGTAACCGTTCCGTTCAGATGCCGCAGCTTTTTGATTCCAAATCAGTAAATTAATCCAGCGCCTCGCAGAGTGCTATCAGTGTCAGGGACTGTCCGTATGCCATCGGGTGTATGGCAATGTTTTTGTAGTGGTCCGCATCATAGCCCATGGCTGTTCCGGCAGATACCCCAAGCACCGTACCATCCTCTGCCACCTGGCCGCAGATCCCTTTCAGCGCTTTCTGCGCGCATTCTTTATAAGAATCGTCCAGAATCCCAATCTTGATCCCCTTGAGAATACCGGCCGCAATCGCCGCGCTTCCGGAGGTTTCCTCATAGCTGTCCGGGTCAGTCAGAACCGTATGCCAAAGGCCTGAGGGAGCCTGCAGGCTGCGCAGGGCGTTTACCTGGGATTTAAACGTGTCTGCTACATAGTTGTACACGCCTTTGTCCAAAGTCTCTCTGGCCACATCCAGATACTCTAAAATCCCGTATGTAAACCAGGAATTGCCCCGGCACCAGAAGATCCCTCCGAAATTGTTGTTAAGCGGAAAGCTCCAGCCATGGTACAAAAGCCCTGTCTGTTTGTCATACAGATATTTGATGTGAACCAAAACCTGGCGCGCAGCTTCCTCAACCCAGTCCTGCCGATGACAGAGATGCCCCATCTTGTTTAAAAACAGCACTGTCATAAACAGGGTATCCGCCCACAATTCCCCGTCATTAAGTTTTATGCCGTTTCTGTCCCCAATGGCCGTAGTCACATGCTGAAACCCGTGATCCCGGGTCTTGGGAAGCTCATCCATCAGCCACTGGGCCTGTTCCAGACACATTTTCTCGTATTTGGGATCCCCCAGCGCATCCAGCAGGTTCACCATGGCCAGATATGGTGTGGTAGTGTTGATATTCCGGCTGGGAAGCCCCCGTTTTAAATTATCTTCAATCCAGTTCTTAAAAAAATCCAGATAGCGGTTGTCCCCATAAAAAGCCTGCAGTTTGTAAAGGCCGTATAAGCCCACGCCCTGAGGCCAGTCCCACTCCTCAATACCAAAGTCCCTGGCAATAAGGCCCTTGTTCGCCTGATCCTGAGTGGCATTTTTGTCGCTGTCATAATCAGCGCCTCCCAGATTCATAAGTTTATCCATCACCCGATGGATAATCGGCAGCAGTTCCTGATTATTCATGTTATTGTCCTCCGTTTATTTTTTTTATATAGGCACTGGGGGTCAGCCCTGTGCTTTTTTTGAAAATCTGACTGAAATACTGGGGATTGTTTCCGCACCCTACCTGCTGGGCCACCCACTGGATCTCCCCATAACCCTCCGCCAAAAGCTGCCGGGCTTTCTGGATCCTCAGGTTAGAAAGATAGTTGGAAAATTTCTGATCCGTCTCCTTTATAAAACGCTTGCTGACATAATCCACATTCATAAACAAATGGTTCTCCGCAATCCACTTCAGTGTCAGATTGGGATTGTCCAGGTTTTCTTCCACATACTGCATTACGTTTTCAATCAGCACGCTGTAGCTTCTAACGCCCTCCCCCTGCTGGCTTACCATGGAACAGATTTTATCCAAAAGCATGGAGCGGAGCAGTTCCGGGTCCGTCTGCTGATTCAGTTTCAGCAAAAACTCCGTGGCATCTACAGGCGACTGGAAATTCCCTTCCGCGGTCAGGCGGATAATCATGGCAGAGCCTACCTGGCGCAGAAAATCGGGACTTCCGATCCCGTCCAGAATCCCTTTCACATCCTTCAGACACGCCTCCTGTTTTCCGCCTTCGCTGCTTAAAAGCATGGCTGACAGCTGTTCCATTCTGGCAATCACTGTTTTATAATTGCAGATTGGGACAGCCCTTAAGCCGTTCATGAAATAGATCATGCCAAACCGCTTGATTTTACTGATAACCGTTTCCAGCAAAGCAGACAGATTTGGAAACGACATTCTCCGGTACTCCGGCGCCACCTGTCCGCCCTCCCCCAGCTTTATGGCCGTTGTGCGGAAAAACGAATCCGTCATGTCATAGGAAACCTGATAGCTCTCAAAAAACAGCAGAAGGTTGTTGGTCACATATATGCTGTACACCATAATACCCGGGGCCTCTTTTTTCATGTATGCGTAAACCGTCTCCAAAGTCCTGGTAAGGTTTCCTTCTTCCAGATAGTGTAAAAAGCACAGTTCATAGCTGGTGTTATAAAAATCCATAAAGCCGGAATATGCATCCAGCAAAGGTTCCCACTCATCCGATAAAAAAGTCCTCTCATGGATGATATTGGACAGAAGGCTTCGGTGAAGGTTGGACATCAGAAGACGCTGCCTGTTCTGCATATCTTTAAACGCCTTGTGATGGTAATGTTCCTGAATCACATCCCCCATACTCTCAATAATCTGTTCCTCATTGCACGGCTTCAGCAGATAGTGGTGCACCCTAAACCGCATGGCCTGCTTGGCATACTCAAACTCCCCATAGCCCGACAGCAGCACAAACTGGATATTCAGATCCGTCTGGGCCACCCTCTCTATCAGTTCCAGCCCTGACATCCCGGGCATGCGGATATCCGTGAGAACGATGTCCGGACATTCGTCCAGTATCATATTGTATGCTTCGATTCCGTCGCTGCACAGCCCCACCAGCTCAATCCCCAAATGTTCCCAGTCAATAAGGGTGGAAATCGATTCCCGGATTACCCTTTCATCATCAGCAATAATCAGTTTCAGCATGTAGGCACTCCTTTCGATATATCCGTCAAAGGGCAGGTCAGACGCGCGACTGCAAGATCGTCCTCATTGTAAAGATCAAGACCGTAACCCTCACCAAATGTAAGCAGCATCCTATCCCTGATATTGAGAAGTCCGATGCCAAAACCGTGAGGCTGAACCTCATGTCTCTCCAGTTTCCTTAAAAGATCGTCCTGGAAAGAAGAACCGTTATTCTTTATATATATATGAAGAATCTCCTTTTCCCTGTCCGCCTGGGCAACAATCTGGATCAGGCACCCTTCAGTGCTCTCCTCAAGTCCGTACCGGACGGCATTCTCCACCAGAGGCTGGAGCGTTAATTTCAGCACATAACAGCCCAGCAGCTCTTTCGGTATCTGTATCTCGTAATCAAGCCTTTCTTCATATCGGTATTTCTGGATAACCATATAACACTTCACCAATTCCAGTTCCCGGCTTAAAGGAACCTGTTTATCTGTCTGATCCAATGTGATACGCAGCAGCGTCCCCAGTGCCTCCGCCATGGACGAGATATCTTTTGCACCAATCAGTTTGGCTCTCCAGTTGATGGACTCCAGCGTATTGTACAGAAAGTGAGGATTCATCTGACTCTCCAGCGCTTTAAACTGGGCGTCTTTGATCAAAATTTCATTGAGATAATTGGTGCGGATCAGCTGGTTCACCTCCTCCACCATGTAGTCAAACTGCCTGTGGAGTATCCCCAGCTCATCGGTCCTGTCCCTGTAGTTGTATTCCATGGCAAGGGGCCTCTGATTCCCTTCACCGAAATTTTTTATCTTCTGCAGCAGATTTTCAAAATGCCTGGTAATGGAGCGGATGATCCGGGAGGACATGATCACGGTCAGTACCATGGACACCAGCAGAATGAGCACACACAGATTTCGGCTTGTATCAAGGGAAGACCGGATGGCATCATAAGGGACGACACATGTGTAGTTCCAGTTAAATTCGGGAATACGGCTTTTTACATAAAAAAAGTCATTCCCGCCAAAGCGCTCCGTCCCATAGGTCCCTTCCATCCGATCCGAAAAACCGGATACTGCCTGGGACGGAAGGATATCGGATACATAGATAAAATTATCGCTGTCAGACAGAAGATAGGCCGCCTCTCTCTGAAAAAGGGCGGAATCTGTGGCTTCTTTTGCCATACTCCTGGGATTTATGTTCACCACCAGAATCCCTATGCTGTCCAGGCGCAGATATTCGGTACGCCTGATGGATCTTACCAAAAACAGTCCGTAATCCCGGCTGTAATCCGTAATCCAGGCCACAGCTCCGTCCGCTTCGAGAGCCCTCCTCTTTAAATCGTCCTCCACCTCCTGGGGAAGCGGCCCCCGGGAGGACGGCAGATGGGTGCGGATGGCCAGACTGTCCTGATAAAGCGTCATATAATCAATATGATACCTGCGGAATGTGAAATAGTATTCCATCAGCGAGGTGTAAGCGCTTCTGTACGCATCGTTAATATCCTGAATCCGTTCTGAATCTTTCATGGCTCCCAGATCCCTCTGAAGCCCTGCATCTCCCAGAATCAGATCCGCCATGGTATTCAGATTCTCAAGACTGTTCTGCATCTGAAGAGATGATACGGATAAAGAAGATGCAATGGTTTGGTACAGCAGTTTATCATAGGAGGCAGCAATCAGATGATTGCTTATAAAAGCTGTGGCAGTCATAAGGAAGACACAGAGAAAAACAATCCACTGGATCTTCTTTTTTAAAGATAAATTGCGTATAAAATGCTTCATCCACGGGCCTCCCCTGCACCAAAATATAAGACTGCCATACGGATATTACTGCCTATCATTATATACAATATATGGCTTTAAAACAATGGCTTCTTAAAAATTTCACAAAAGAAATTTGTTTTCTCTGTCGAAAATATCACATCGTCCCTATCCCCTCTTAAAACAATATATGCAATCTATACAATAAAATCGGTTTTTTAAACCCTAAAACCGGTTTTTAGCATTTACACACTGCCTGAAACAGAGTATAATATTAGTACTTGAAATCTAGGATGGAGGAAAAATTTATGAAGAAAAAAATTGCGTTACTGATGGCCTGTGCTATGACAGCTACAGCTTTAGCCGGATGCGGCGGCGGTTCCGGTACGGCTGACACCACGGCAGCGGCAGGCGGCGGAGAGACCACGGCGGCGGCAGGCGGTTCCGGCAGCGGGGATGCAGCGGCAGGCAGCCTTGCTCTGACCATGTGCTGGTGGGGCAACCAGGTGCGTAACGAGAGAACCCAGGCGGCTCTTGACAAGTATTCCGAGTTAAATCCGGGCGTGACCATTGAGGGCCAGTTCTCCGAGTGGTCCGATTACTGGAACAAACTTGCCACATCCGCGGCAGGCCAGGCCATTCCCGATATTGTTCAGATGGACTACATGTATCTAGACCAGTATGCCAAGAGCGGACTGCTGGTAGATCTGCAGCCTTACATTGACAGCGGCGCTCTGGATGTTTCCGAAATCTCAGAGAACACTCTGGCTTCCGGAAGCGTAGACGGCGGTGTATATGCCATTGCAGCCGGCATCAACTCACCGGCCCTTCTGTACAACAAAACACTTCTCGATGCCAACGGCATCACGGTTAAAGATAACATGACCATGGATGAGTTCTTTGCTCTCTCCAAAGAGATCTATGAAAAGACCGGAGTTAAGACAGATATTTCCTATGGTACTGTAAACTCCTGGAGCGAGTACTTTATGAGATCCTATGATATCGTTCCCTTCGGCGACAAGTGCATGAACGGCGACGAGACCTCCTGGATTCCGTTCTTTGCCATGTACACCAAAGGCTTAAACGAGGGCTGGATGCTGAGTCCCGACGTATTCGCCGAGATCGCCATCGGTTCCGTAGAGCAGTGTCCTATGGTTTACAGTTCCACCCCTGAGACCCAGTCCTGGTGCGCTCTGTCCAACTCCAACCAGATGACAGCCATGCAGAACGCGGCTCCCGAAGGCATGGAAGTAGGCATCTCCACATGGCCCGCTCCGGACCCGGTAAAATCCGGATACTTAAAGTCCAGCCAGTTCTTCTCAGTAGGCGCTCATACCAAGAATGTAGACGAGGCAGTGAAGGTTCTCGATTACCTGATCAACTCCTCCGACGCCAACAACATCCTGTTAGGAGAGAGAGGAATCCCGGCTCCGGCTGATATTGCAGCAGAGGTTGCTCCTCAGTTAAGCGAAATTGATCAGCAGGTTACCGCATTCATCAATGATGTAGTAACTCCAAACTGTTCTCCTATCAACCCGCCACAGCCGGACGGCGCCAGCGAGGTTTATGATCTCCTGAACCGTACTGTGGAGAAAGTCTGCTACGGCCAGCTGGATGAAACCGCTGCCGCTGCCGAATTCTTTGCAGAGGCCAACAAGATCATGGCTACCAAGTAATTGAATCCGCTATACATAACGGGAAAGGGAGCAAAGCCGTTTCTTTGCTCCCTTTTTCCAGTCTGACATACATTTATGGGGTTATGGCAAAATAAAAAGGAGGTTTGCACATGAACAAGAAAAAAAACCTGACTTTTCGACAGTGGATGGGGCAGGAACACGTAGCCGGCGTGGTATTCTGCATGCCGTTTATTATCGGTTTCCTGCTGTTTATGATTGTTCCTATGGGAATATCCCTTTATTATTCATTCTGTGACTACAATATTCTGACACCGGCTGTCTTTACGGGCGCAGCCAACTATATCAAGATGTTTACGGACGACGAAGTATTCTGGCAGACCATCGGCGTTACATTCTATTTTGCCCTTGTTTCCGTTCCTCTTCGTCTGATCTTTGCATTGCTGGTTGCCATGCTTCTTCTTAAGACGACAAAAGCCACCGGTTTTTATCGCGCCGCATACTATCTTCCCTCCATTATCGGCGGCTCTGTAGCCGTAGCGGTACTGTGGAGAAGAATGTGGGCCACTGACGGTGTTATTAATACATTGCTGGGTTCCATTGGCATCAAAACCAGTTTTGCCTGGCTGGGCAATACAAAAACAGCTATCTGGATGCTGATCATCCTGGCCGTATGGCAGTTCGGTTCTTCCATGCTTATTTTCCTCTCCTCTTTAAAGCAGATTCCGTCCTCCCTGTATGAGGCTTCCACAGTGGACGGCGCCAATAAGTGGAGCCAGTTCTGGAAGATTACGCTGCCCCTTTTGACACCGACGATCTTCTTTAATCTGGTTATGCAGATGATCAACGGATTCCTGGCATTTACCCAGTGTTTTATTATCACCAAGGGAAAACCGCTTAACTCTACGCTGTTCTACACGGTTTATATGTACCAGCAGTCCTTTGAGTTTTACAACACCGGTTACGGTGCGGCTCTCGCCTGGGTAATGCTCCTGATTATCAGTTTGATCACGCTCGTACTGTTTGCCACGAAGAAACTGTGGGTTTATGAAGGGGGGCTGTAATTTATGGGTATGAAGGAAAAACGTATTATTGGAAAAGCTATTTATCATGTACTTGTGTGCGGTATCGGTCTTATTATGATCTATCCCCTTGTGTGGATGGTTATGAGTTCCTTTAAGAAAACGGAGACCATCTTTACCACGGCAGGCCAGCTGTTCCCCGCTCCGTTTGTACTGGAAAACTATGCCAACGGCTGGAAAGGATTTGCAAAGATTACGTTTGCCACCTTTTTTAAGAACTCTTTGTTCATCTCCATCATTGCAACCATCGGAACGCTGATTTCCTCTGCGCTGGTTGCGTACGGGCTTTCCAGATGTAAATTCTTCGGAAGAAGGATCCTGTTTATAGCTATGCTTCTTTCCATGATGCTTCCTGCGCAGGTTTTGATGATCCCGCAGTATCTGTGGTATCAGAAACTGGGCTGGGTCGGCTCCTTTAAGCCGCTTATTATTCCCTACTTTTTTGCAATTCAGGGATTTTTTGTATACCAGATCATGAATTTTATTGACGGAATTCCCAGAGAGCTGGATGAGGCTGCCAAGATAGACGGATGCTCCTATTACGGTATCTTCGGCCGGGTTATTCTTCCTCTGATCTCCCCGGCACTGATCACCTGTACGATTTTCTCCTTCATGTGGAGATGGGACGATTTCCTGTCAGCTCTGCTCTACATCAACGAGTCAGCCAAATATCCGGTCAGCCTTGCACTGAAGCTGTTCAGCGACCCGGGGTCCTCCTCGGACTACGGCGCCATGTTCGCCATGGCCAGCCTGTCTATCCTGCCTGCAGTGGCAATGTTTATCTGCCTGCAGAAGTATCTGGTGGAAGGTATCAGTACTTCCGGCCTGAAAGGTTAAGGCAGCTTATGAAATACGATTTTACTTCTATTATGGAGCGCCGGGGGATAGACGCCATTGCAGTGGATAATCCCGGCAGGATTCCCACTGCCCCCGGCGGGCCTAAAGAGGGGTATGATCTTATCCCCATGTGGGTGGCCGATATGAACTTTCCCACAGTGCCCACCGTGCCGTCGGCCATTGCAGCCCGCGCTGCACATCCGGCCTACGGATATTTCGACCTGTCCGATGCGTATTTTGACAGTATCATCCGCTGGCAGGAAAGCCGCAACCATGTAACCGGCCTGTCAAAGGAACATATCGGCTATGAAAACGGGGTTCTGGGATGTGTTGTGTCCGCAGCCCAGGCATTCTGTTCCTCCGGGGACAAGATCCTTCTCCACGCGCCCACCTATATCGGCTTTACCGGCAGCCTTACCAACGCAGGATATAAGCTGATCCTCAGTGAGCTGGTTTTGGATGAAGACGGGATATGGCGCATGGATTACGAGGATATGGACAGCAAGTTAAAAGAGCACTCCATCCACTTCGCCGTGTTCTGCTCCCCCCATAATCCGACGGGGCGTGTATGGGAACGGTGGGAAATCGAAAAAGCCATGGAAATATACCGTGCCAATGACTGTGTGGTTGTTTCCGATGAAATCTGGTCGGACCTGCTTTTAGACGGACATAAGCACATTCCCACCCAGTCCGTGTCCAAGGACGCCAAAAACCGCACCGTGGCTGTGTACGCGCCGTCCAAAACCTTTAACCTGGCAGGGCTGGTAGGTTCGTACCATATTGTTTATAATAAGTATCTCCGTGACAGGCTCACGAAACAGTCCTCTTTAAGCCATTACAATTCTCCCAATGTCCTGTCCATGCATGCTCTTACAGGAGCTTATTGTCAGGAGGGGCAAGACTGGGTAGACGAGCTGTGTCAGGTGTTAAGCGGCAACGTTGACTATGCCTGCAATTATATAGCCAGCCATTTTAAGGGTATCTCCTTAAGCAGGCCCCAGGGCACTTACATGCTGTATCTGGACTGTTCCGTCTGGTGCATGGAACACCAAATAACGTTGGATCAGCTGTTAAGAGCCGGATGGGATGTAGGTGTTATCTGGCAGGACGGACGTCCTTTCAACAGGCCCTACACCATCCGTATGAACCTGGCACTGCCTTTAAGCCGGGTGCAGGAGGCGTTTAAGCGTTTATCGGAACATGTATTCTGTTAAAAACAACAGACTGAGATAAGACATTTCCTGTTTTATCTCAGTCTGTTTTATTAGAGCATCTTCTTTCCCCGGCAATAGGTCTGGCTCACATCATAATTGTCTTCCAACACAACGATATCCGCATCATACCCGGCTGTCAGCCTGCCCTTGCGATCATCAACGTTGAGGCATCTGGCAGGATTAATGGTGCAGCTGTTCAGCGCCGTGTCAAAAGGAATCAGAGCTTCCTCCACCATAATTTTCAGCCCCTTATTCATATTCAGGGTACTTCCTGCAATCGTCTGGGTTCCTTTCAGGTAAGCCAGGCCGCTTTCACTGATTTCGATGGGATGGCCTCCCAGCTCATAGTCTCCGCCGGCCGGACAATGCTTCGGGCGCAGGGAATCTGTGATCATAATCGTATAATCCCGCCCCTTGGCAGTCACATAGTCATTGAGCGCGGCCAGATGGGAATGACATCCATCGGTGATAACCTCGCCGTAAATGTCCCGCACCCTCATGGCCGTTCCCACCAGCCCCGGTTTTCTGTGGTGGAACGCAGTCATCCCGTTAAATACATGGGTCATGGATGTGGCCCCATTGGCAATTCCCATCATAGCCTGCTCATAGGTAGCCGAAGAGTGGCCCATGCTGACCACAACCCCTGTATTTTTACAATGTTTTGTAAGGGCAAAATCCGGATCATGCTCCGGAGCCAGGGTTATATACCTGATCAGCCCTTCTGCCGCCTCCTGATACATCTTAAACTGCTCTACAGAAGGTTCGGCAATGGCCTCCGGAGGCTGGGCTCCCTTGTACTCCATATCCAGATACGGCCCTTCAAAATGGATCCCCAGAATCTCCGCTCCCTCATATCCCTCTTTCACAACCGCCGCCACATTGGCCACCGCTTTTGTCAAGACCTCCGGCATCTGGGTAACTGTGGTAGGAAGAATGCCTGTAACTCCCTCCTCCGGAATCCGCCGCATCCAATCCCGCAAACCTTCCGGATCCCCGTCATTGGTATCAAAACCGTAAGCCCCGTGAGTGTGGACGTCAATAAATCCCGGCACAATCCTCCGGCTTCCGTAATCCTCATCGGCTTCTCTTGTCCCATAAGGGTATACTGCCTGAATTTTTCCTCCCGAAATCTCCAGCTGTGCTTCCAGAAACTGGCTGCCTATCCATACCCTTCTGCTTTGTAATATCATATTGCCTTCTCCTCTCCGCGGCACTTTTCCGGCTCCCCCATACGGTCTGGCGCTGCTCTGATTTTTATATCATCAGTATATCCATTCTTCAAAGAAAAAGCAAGATTTTAAAAGTTTTATCTTCCCCTTCCGTTTGCCTTTTCCACATGAACATTTTTCCCTTTGATCTTCACATCTTTCATGGCTCTGAGAACCGCGTCGGCATACTCCCTGGGAACCTCCACAAATGTATAATTATCGTACATATCAATACTCCCCACCATCTTGCCTGAGATTCCCGATTCGCCTGCCACGGCTCCAAGCACATCGCCGGGACGGATATTCTGATTCTTCCCGATATTAACAAACAGCCTCGCCATGTCTTCACGGTCTTCCCTGTCATATCTCCCATACCGTCCGTCACGGCTTCCGCGGCCGCCTTTTCCGCGGCCTGTACGGCTGTCGCGGCCATACCGATCCAGATCGTCTAAAGAACGGGCCGGACGGCTGCAGTCAATGACATCCTCATTTTCCTCCCCCATGGCCAGCTTCAGAAGAGCCGCCGCCACATCCAGGGATGTGCACTCTTCCTCCTCCAGAATCTTTTTCTCAATAAAGTTTACGGTCTTTGTCAGATCCGTCTCATTAATCAGCTCCATGACCTGTTCCATAATCTTTTCTGCCTTTATGGCAGTAATATCATCCAATGAGGGAATTGCCTGAGGAATAATCTTCGTCTTGCAGTAGCGCTGGATATCCCTGAGCTTATAGACCTCCTTACCTACCACCAAACTGAATGCAATCCCGTCTTTGCCGGCGCGGCCTGTACGGCCGATACGGTGAACATAGTACTCGTCGTCCTGGGGAATGTCATAGTTAAACACCGCCTCCACATTGTCCACATCGATTCCTCTGGCTGCCACATCCGTAGCTACCAGAATCTCCGTGGTGCCGTTTCTGAAACTGCTCATAACCCTGTCCCGCTGCATCTGCTTCAAATCCCCGTGAAGTCCTTCTGCAAAATACCCTCTTCCCTGAAGATCCTGCACCAGTTCATCAACCTGCTTCTTAGTATTGCAGAAAGCCACGGACAGCTTGGGCGCATACATATCCAGAAGGCGGCACATAACTTCCACTTTAGTCTTGGGCTTTACTTCGTAATAATACTGAGTTACTTTCGGTACCGTCAGTTCCTTTTTTACCACTTTGACCATTACCGGCTCTTTCTGAAATCTCCTGGCAATGTTCTGGATTTCCACAGGCATGGTGGCAGAAAACATTACCGTCTGACGCTCCTCGGGAAGCTGGCTTAAAATGGTCTCCATATCCTCCAAAAATCCCATATTCAGCATCTCGTCCGCCTCATCCATGATCACGGTATGAATGTGATCGCAGCGGATCGTTTTTCTCCTCATATGATCCATAACCCGGCCCGGAGTCCCGATAACGATCTGGGTTCCGTCTTTAAGCCCCCTGATCTGCCTTACAATATCCTGGCCCCCATAAATGGGAAGCACCTTGATCCCATGCATATATTTTGCCAGCCTTCGGATCTCCTCCGCAACCTGAATGGCCAATTCCCTTGTTGGGCACAGGGCGATGGCCTGCAGCTTTTTGCTGTCCGGATTTATTTTCTGCAAAAGAGGAATGCCGAATGCCGCGGTTTTTCCCGTTCCGGTCTGGGCCTGTCCCACCACATCCCGCCCCTCCATCTGCACCGGGATGGCCTGGGCCTGTATGGGCGACGCCGCCTCAAATCCCATATCCGTCACCGCCCGAAGTATCCTCTCGTCCAACTGCAACTCGTCAAATCTTACTGTCTCCATTTATTTTCCTTTCCATAATCTGTCAAATACGATTTGTTCTGAATCATTATCCTCGCTATAAGGGCAAAAAACGAGAACATTCAAGACAGACCCTGAATCTTCTCGTTTTGCACATTAATAAACTATAACAGACCTCTTCCCATATGTCAATCAGCAAATTTACGGTTTTATCAAACTTTTTTCAAACCTTAAAGCGGTATCCAACCCCCCAGATAGTTTCAATATACTGGGGTTTTGCCGTATTAAACTCTATCTTTTCCCGGATCTTCTTTATATGCACGGTCACGGTGGCTATATCCCCGATAGACTCCATATCCCAGATTTTGCTGAACAGCTCCTCCTTGGTATATACATGGTTGGGATTCTGGGCCAAAAATGTAAGAAGGTCAAACTCTTTGGTCGTGAAGTTTTTCTCCTCGCCGTTTATCCATACACGCCTTGCTGTCTTATCGATCTTTAACCCGCGGATCTCAATAATCTCATTATCCGGCATACCGCTTCCGATCAGACGCTCATATCTGGCCAGATGGGCCTTAACACGGGCTACCATTTCGCTTGGACTGAAGGGCTTGGTTATATAGTCGTCAGCTCCCAGCCCAAGGCCGCGGATTTTGTCGATATCCTCTTTTTTAGCAGAAACCATAATAATAGGCGTATTCTTGACTTCCCTCACCTTCCGGCATATTTCAAATCCGTCCATCCCTGGAAGCATCAGATCCAGGATAAACAGATCGTAATCCCCCTGGAGTGCTTTTGAAAGCCCGCTCTCCCCGTCATTGTCAATCTCTACCTCAAAGCCGCTCAGTTCCAGATAATCCTTCTCCAGCTCCGCAATGCTTTCTTCATCTTCAATGATCAAGATCTTCTTCATCATGAATAACCTCCTGATATTTTCTTAGTACAAAATGAATCTCCGTGCCGATTCCCTCTTTGCTGGTAGCCCAAATCTTACCGCCGTGATCCTCAATAATCTTTCGGACAATGGACAGCCCGATCCCGCTTCCGCCCTTAGAGGAGTTTCTCGAAGAATCCGTGCGGTAAAATCTGTCGAATATGTTGGGCAGCTCCTTAGCCCCGATTCCGCGCCCGTTATCCTCAATCTCCACCTGAATGAAATCTCCCACATCTTTGATGCGGATATTAATGATTCCCCGTTTCTTGTCCAGATATTTCACCGAGTTGCTGATAATGTTGTTAACAACCCGCTTCATCTGCTCCGCATCGGCAATAACCACCACATCCTCGTCCACGTAATTGAAATATCCAAGTTCTATATTGTTGGAATCCAGCTCCAGCCCTACCTCCTCCACACAGTCCCGGAAATAGTTGGCTACATTGATCTTTGAAAATGTGTACGGTATCTTATTGGTGTCGATTTTGGAATAAAATGTCAGCTCGTCAATAAGCCTGTCCATATCGTTGGCTTTATTGTATATGGTTCTGATATATTTATCCAGCTTTTCAGGAGAGGATGCCACACCGTCCAGAATCCCCTCCACATATCCCTTTATGGCAGTGATAGGAGTTTTAAGGTCATGGGAAATGTTGCTGATCAGTTCCTTGCTTTCTTTGTCGTATTGAACCTTCTCCTCTGTGGATTCTTTCAGACGCATCCGCATCTCCTCAAAATCCTGGCAAAGCTGGCTGATTTCATCTCCGTTGTCCATATCCACATCCAGGGTAAAATCCAGGTTTCCGTTTTTAATCTCATTGGTAGCCAGCTGCAGTTTATTGAGCGGTGCCAAAAGAGACTTGTAAACCCAGCCTGTGAGCATAATCCCCGTAAATACAAGAATCATGATCCCTGAAAGTAAAATCTCCGTAAACATGGATTTGACTTCCGGAACAAAATCATCTATGCTGGATATAATGAATACGCTGCCCTCCACCCCGTCGCTGTACTTAAAATCCACCTGTTTTATCAGATGCTGGGTTTCCCCGTCCAGATAAATCCCCCCTTCTGAAAGGGGGATTTCCGACTCATTATAATTGGTAAGATGACTGTAGATCTCCGAGCTGTCCGGATCCATGCCTGAATATATAAATTGATCCCCTCTTCGGACGATAAGATAGGCATATTTCGCTTTCAGTTCCTGATTGAGCATATCCAAATAGTCCAAATCGGCAAAGCTGTCCGGATCGCTCTTCAGCTTTTCCTGTATGGCTTTCTGATTGTTCTGGGTCAGACGGTTGAATATCTGAATCGTATTGCCGGATAAAAGATCAACAGGCTCCGTAAGGCCATGGGATTCTCTGAATGCGCGCATCTGATAATTGCTCAGCACACTGAATGCCAGATAAATCAGCATCATGGGCACCAGCGTTATGGTTATAAACGCAATCAATAAACGGGTCTTGATTTTCATGGAAAAAACACCTCCGATTACGGCCTGTGTGCATATCCATGCACGTTTTAATTATAGCATATTTCTACAGGTACATTTCTAAAATCATTCTAAACTTTCTCTGCCCCGCTTTTCGCAGCTTCCAAATCCCATAGCTCCATCCCCGGAAGCTTATCCACATTTTTATCCGTATTTTGAGGCTGTATCCACATTTTCCCTTTTGTTCACCTTATTTTTCCATTTGATATGCCGATATAATCCTTATAAACGTATTTTATAATATTTGCCAAAAAGGAGGACTTTATGAGAGTTGATCAGGATGCGACTATGAGAGTTTATAGCCAGCCCGTACAGACTAAATCCCCGTCAGCCGTTTCATCTGCTACCGTTGAAAAGCAGACTGCCGATGTTGCTGCCAGCGCTGAAAAACAGCCTGATGTAGATCGGGTTGAACTTAGCCAAGACGCAAAAGCAACCACAAAGATGAGCGCTTCTGACAGGGCTTCCCTGGTTCAGAGCCTGAAGGATGATCTGAATAACCAGATGTCCCGCTTCACCAATATGATGGTACAGAATTTCCAGAAGCAGGGCATTAATTTTTCCATGGCTAACGGCGATGATTTCTGGAAGATGATGGCAAGCGGCAATTACACCGTAGATGCCAAGACCAAGGCTGATGCTCAGGCGGCTATATCTGAGGACGGCTTCTGGGGTGTAAAGCAGACTTCCCAGAGAATTTTCGATTTCGCTTCTGCTTTGGCAGGAGATGACCCGGAATTAATGAAAAAATATCAGGCTGCTGTGGATAAAGGTTTCAGCCAGGCAGAAGAGGCATGGGGCGGATCTCTGCCGTCTATCTGCGGCGATACCCACTCTGCTGTTAACAAACTGTTCGACGAGTATTATGAACAGCACAAATAATTTCTGAAATTTCTACATCCGGCAAGTACGCTCTTGCCCCAAACATAAAAAAGGCAGGTGAATCGGCATAGGCCCTTTCACCTGCTCTTTTATGCTTCTGCCCTACCGGCGGCACCCATGATGTCCTCCGCAATAAGCGCTGTTATCGGCAGCTGCCGCACAGGAACCGTCGCAGTACCCGCTTCTATGTTCATAACTGCAATATCCGTGCCCGTCATGAACGTGATGGCCCGTCTCCCCGCAGCCCTCCACTGTACAAACCGGATAATATCCCCAGCAGTCATGGCTGTCATGAGTGTGATGTCCCACGGTACTGCATCCTTCTTCTGTGCAGACCCGATAACATCCCCAATATCCATAACCGTCATGAGTATGGTACCCGGTCTGGCCGCAGCCCTCCAGAGGACATGCCAGATCGGCAGTTTCTGAAACGGAAATAAAAAGCAATATCATTTTCCTTAAGATTCCATCTGTTTCAGGATTTCTTTCTCCCTGTCGTCAAATAAAAGCATTTTATTGTACTCATAATACCGCTCACACGCGTATTCCTGCAGAAAATCCACGCTGTAAAATCCGGTATTGAGCCCGGTGACGAACACCACCATCTCCTGTCCGCTGCCAAAGGCCGCCTCCATAAAATCAAACGTATGTTCCAGCCTGTCGGCGCAAAGGTCAAACAGGGTCTCGTAAGCCTGATTTTCCGTCTGAAAAATCTCCGACACTTTCTTCCACACTTCCTCCTCCGTCTGGCAACTGTCCGCTTTTATGGCCTGGAGCGTCCTTTCAAGGACAGCCATCACATCCTGGTACAGATGGTCTTCTTTCCGGCTAAGCAGCCTGGACTCCAGCTTATATTTCCGCTCCGCCTGCATGCCCGCCGCAAGGCCCGCCAGGTACTCCGCCGGGGAATCGTACTCCGTTCTGCCGGCGTCCGCCCCGCCTCCATCCGTCTCCTTAGCCCCCTTTGGCTTCAGCCTGCGGAAAATCTTCTCCAGACGTTCCAGACGCTGCCTCTTTTCCTGCAAATTCCGAAATCCGCTGTTAAGCCCGGCCAGCAAAAGGCTCATAACGCTTAACCGCTCGTCAAAGGGCGCCCGCTCCAGCCTGGTGTAAATATTTTCCTGCACCTGGCCGTCTAAGATGGCCTCCACCTGATAATCTTTTTCGTACTTATAGTAAAGCTCCAGATAATTGGCAAAATCCCTGGCAATCAGCGGGTACTGGATATACTGGAACACAACCTCCCGATCCACGGTCCTGTGAAGCTTTTCATAGACCTCCATCAGCCTGGATAAGTCCTCCCACCCTCTGGGGGTGGCAAATGTCTTCCCGTCCACCGTGGTCTCAATGCGGCAGAAATTCTGCTTTTTCACATCCAGGTAGGAGATAATCGCCGGGTGGATGTGTACCTGCTGGGCATACTCCCGCCACACCCCGTAATCCGCCTCCACGGGGATCATCTTGATCCTGTCCAGGGTAACGATGTCAAACTCCCGCACCGACTTGTTATACTCCGGCGGATTTCCTGCCGCCACGATGATCCACCCCTTGGGGATGCTGTGGTTACCAAAGGTCTTGCACTGGAGAAACTGCAGCATGGTAGGCGCCAGAGTCTCGGACACGCAGTTGATTTCATCAATAAACAAAATCCCCTCCGAAAGCCCCGTGTCGGCAATCTTGTCGTAAATGGACGCCACGATCTCGCTCATGGTGTACTCGGTGACGGAACACCGCCTGGAGTCATAGATCCGGTCCTGGATAAAGGGCAGGCCGATGGCGCTCTGCCTGGTATGGTGAGTGATGGTGTAGGACACCAGGCCGATGCGGCACTCCTGGGAAATCTGCTCCATGATCTGGGTCTTTCCTATGCCCGGAGGGCCGATGAGCAGCACCGGCCTCTGCCTGATGGAGGGGATCTCATAGGCCCCGTACCGGTCCCGCAGCAAATACGCCTCAATGGTGTTCTTGATCTCTTCCTTGGCTCGCTTAATATTCAATCCTCATTTCCTCCCTCATCTTTCCAATGTTCCCGCTCCAGAATCAGCTTTATGGCCCAGGACGGCACCGACACATCCTCATACTGATCCTGAACAAACACGAATGCCGTGTCATAGGGCGGCATCTTCACCGGATAGATCCCTTTCCCGTCGGTGAAATACAAAAGCCCCCGAAGCCTTGTAAACTGTCCCTGTTTCCGCAAACGCTCCACATACTCAAAGGCAGGTCTGAAATCCGTTCCCCCAAAGCCTGCCACGGCAAAGTGCTCCATATACGCTTCCATCTGCTCCCTGTCCCGGATCACGGCGTCAGACCGCACCTGATCGTCGCACTGGATTATATGGACATTAATCTTCCTGAAATAGCTTTCACTCTCACTTAACACCCCGTAGGTCTCCCGCAGAAACCGCTTCACCAGCTCCCCGGAGCAGGACATGGACGTGTCAATGACCAGCACAAAGTCCTCGATCCGGTACACTTCTTTTGACTCCAGCGGCTCTATTAACGGCATATTTCCGTACTTGTTCAGACCGTAGGTGTAGTAAATGTAGTCAAAGGAGTCGTCGTCTGTCTCCATCTCCTCCTTCATGACCGCAAACCGCCTTAAAAATTTCTTGTAGTCATACCGCTCCCTGTTTTCCACCTGAACCTGTTCAAGAAGGTTTTTCTCCTGATCCATGCCTGAAGGGTCCTGTCCGCCGGACTCCATCTCCGTCTGCATCTTCTCCCGGTTGTCTTTCCATCTGTCCTGTCTTGGCACCGGCATGGGCATCCCCGGCGGCGGATCGTCTTCCCACCGGTCATGGCTGTCCACATAAAATTCCGCCGCCAGCCGCTCATACTGCTGCCGTGACAGGTTCATCTCCTGCAATACATGATAGATCCCCTCCGCCGTCAGCGTCTTCAGTTTCTTTCCAAGACGCAGATACGTCTCCCGGCGAAAGGGCGTGGGCGCCACGTGGACACATTTTTGGCAGAGTCCGTCTATGATGGATTCCATGGCAATGTCGCAGGCCAGATCCCAGTACCCTTTGGCCCGCTTGCCCCTGGTGTCCAAATGGCAGAAAAGACAGTGGAAGATCATGTGGAGGTACGCCCGGTTTACATGGACGCGGCCTCTGCGGTAGAGGCTGCACAGGTTATCCGGGTTGTAATATACGATATACCCATCCGTTCCCACGCCTTTCATGGAGGGATCCGCCTCAAAGGTAAGGCTGCTGAGGGAGATATCCAGAAAATGCATATTTAAGTACAGCTCGTTTCTGGAGTCCTGCAGAATACGGGTACACAAGTTTACCATATTCAGTTCTTCCAGCTGCCGGTATCTGGTGGGATCGATCATGGGATAGGTCTCCTTTCTGGTGGTTTCGGGTATTTCGGCCATCACAAACAGGAAAAGCTTTGACGCTCACTTAAGTCCCGGATGCCCATGCCGCTACAAGGAAAACCGCCGTCTTTTCCCTTTTCTCTCCGTCCCTGCTTTATCCATCAGCAAGCTGACAGAGGCTGTATTCCCGTTTTTTCCCGCTGCCTCAATCACTGCTCTCAGCGCTTCCGGCTCATAGGTTATCTCGTTTAACAGCCACTTAAGACTGCCGGACTCCTCTTTTTGGGCGAAACGGCATGCAGCCGATATTTTATGCCTGGTCAGATATTCCATATAGCGGGCTCTGTACTCCTGCGTCAGCCCATAGGGATCCATAACCCGCCTCAATGCCAGCTCTGTCACCAGTTCCTCCGGTTCCTGGACCTGTACATGGGGAAACAGGCTGTCATACTCTTTAAACTGAAACTGAGTCTGCACAAAAGCATTTCGGTATTTCTGGCCGCAGCCGTGGGTGTTGGTCACAAGGATCCGGGCCGGGGTGTTTTCCACTGCTTCTTCAAAAAATTCGGGAAATACCAGCACCGCCCGTCCCGCCCCGTCATAGGTCACAGTCAGGGTGTGCCTTAGCTCCGCCAGGATCTCTTTCAGACAGGACCTGCGGGACTCGTCTACATGGATCACCAGATCTTTTACATTTACGCACCCTGTAAAAACTCCGGTCCCCCAGTCCAGCGTGGAGCTGTAAAGTTCCAGCTTTTGCAGCCTGTCACAGTTATAAAGGGCATAGGCTCCCACCTGTTTAAGCCCGGCGGGCAGCCGCAGTTTTGTCAGAAAATCCCCTTTGACCGCCGGAAGGTCTTTCACTGCCTCCCAGGATACCGTCCCGCCTTCGCCGGACCACCAAAAGGCATGGGGGTGGGGCTCATCGTTATAATTTTCGTGTACGGAAAACAGGTAGGGAGCCAGGGATGTGACAATTCTGCCGTCAATGCGCTCCGGCACCGCAGCCAGCCCATCCAGGCTTCTGTACTCTAATATTCGGATACCCTGGTCATCGTGTTCACAGAGATACGCTGTATTTACCATCTATTATCACCTGAATCCTGTTGTTTTTTATATTATTTGCTCCCGCATAGGAAGGTATACCCAGTATACCATTAATGTGTATGGCTGAAAAGAGACCTTTCTTATTTTTGTTCACAACCCCCTGCAGACGTAACCGCATATACGCAAAAATGGGATTGTAAGAAACCCTCTCGTGTCTCTTCCCAATCCCTATTTAAGACCGCGTATCTGTCATTCTGCTGTCGTGTAGTCCCGCCCTCCGCAAAGGTCACAGGAAGGACCGTTAAACCTCCACCTTCATCCCGTCATAGGCAGCCATCATCCCATGCTCACCGGCAAATGCCTCCAAATCCTTATGGGTCATCCCCCCATTGTGGGAAAAGTGGTTTATGACCTTTACCGTATTCCCGTCAATGCACCCTTTTTCCTCCAGACGCCGGGCAAACTCCACATCATCCCAAAGCCCCATATGATACCCTTCTGTTTTCTGTTTCCCCATGGTGGCGTCCATGGAGATCAGGCTGTACTTATGGCTGTAAATACACTCCCAGGCTTCCCCGCTTAAATTCATCCCCGTATCATGGCCGTACAGCAGGCATGTTCCGTTCTTCTCTATAATATAGATGAAACACGTCTCCCGCTTGTCATGGTCCGCCGGCACAGGGACAATGTGATACCCCTGGGCGTCAAATTCCTCAAAAGGCTCTAAGCGTTTAAACGCAACGCTGTTATCCAGAGGATGCACCTTAAACCGGTCAATAAGCACCGCGTCATAAAAAGCCTTCTCCACCGCCTCATTGCCGTATACATGGAGCATCCCCCTGGCGTTGTGTCCGAAATGCTCATGACGGTGAATCAATTCCACCGGAAAAAAGTGGTCCATGTGGGAATGGGTAATCAGCAAATGCTGTATCTGCCCCAGATTCAGGGAATAGTTTAATGCATGAGTATAGGTGTCCGGCGGAAAATCAATGAGTATGGTCCCGTCGATCATGGACTGGGTTCTGGTCCTTAAGTCTTTTCCTCCCGCCGCTCTTGCCCTGCGGCATATATCACAGTCACAGAACAGGGCCGGCCATCCCTCTGCCGCCGCTGTTCCCAAATATTGAATCTCCATAATCTCTCATCCTCTCCCTTCTTCCCGTTAGCTCAATATGGCCCGCTCCTCCCTGCCGGAGCCACGCTGCCTTCCTGCCGGAAAGTCCGGGCCATATTCCAATCATTCACTGCAGTACTAAGAGGTAGTCAAAATCTTATCCAGCTGCTCCACGTCCCCGGTCTTCACCACCTGCACACGTTTTGGAGCAGGCACAAGCACTGCCGTGGTCACATCATAACCGGCTGCCTTTATGGCGTCCATGTCAAATTCCAGAAGCCTGTCTCCGGCCTTCACCTTATCCCCGGACTGTTTCAGGGGAGTAAAATGTTTTCCCTGCAGTTCCACGGTGTTGACTCCCACATGAATCAAAATCTCCACTCCGTCGTCGCTGACCAGGCCAATGGCGTGCTTGGTGTCAAAGAACATGGAGATCTGTCCGTCAAAGGGCGCGACCACCTCCCCCTTTGCGGGAATGATGCCAACGCCTTCTCCCACAACGCCTGCCGCAAAGGTGGCGTCTTTAATCTCCGTGTGAGGGATGGCTCTCCCCTGAACCGGGGCGTAAACGCATCCCGGCTCTGTCTCTATATGTACGGCAGGCTTATGCTCCGCTTCCCGCGCCGCCTTGCTTCCCGTTTCTTTCTCCTTCTGACCCACAACTTTCCCCAAAAACATGGTAGCCCCGAAAGCGCTTATAATGGCAATGACCATGGATACCATAAACTGCACCATACAGTCAGGCCGGATGCAGATAACCCCGATAACTCCGCACGGTCCCTGGGAAACGGACAAAACATGCATAACAGTTGCATAGGCAGCCCCGATACCGCCTCCGATCAAAGCTCCGTAGAAGGGATACCGCAGCTTCAGGTTTACACCAAAGATAGCCGGCTCCGTAATCCCCAGCATGGAGGAAATACCGGATGCAGAGGCCATACTCCGCATCTTGGGGTCATTTTTTGACCTGCACATAACCGCCAGAGCAGCAGCGCCCTGGGCGCAGTTGGCGGCTGCCACAACGGCGAAGGTGGGGGAACCGCCCAGGGTTCCGATATTGGCAAGGATCTGGGTTTCCGCTGTCACCAGGCTGTGGTGCATGCCTGTAATTACCAAAAGCGGATAGGTAACCCCGTAAATCAGGCCCCCAAGGGCTCCAAGGTCAAAGAACAGCCACATTACTGCGTTGGTCATCATATCGCCTACGCCTCTCATCACCGGGCCTATGAACAAAAAGGTCAATGCCCCTGCAAGTAAGACGGACAAAAGAGGCGTCACAATATTGTCCAGCATGGCGGGCACCACCTTCCGCAGCCGTTTCTCAATCACTGCCAGACAGAAGGCGGAGGCAATGACCGGAAGCACCGTGCCCTGATACCCCACTTTTGCAACGGAAAAGCCGAAAATATGCCAGTAGGGGACTGTTCCGTCCAAAAGCGCCTGGCCGTACCCGTAGCCGTTCATCAGGTCAGGATGAATCATAATGGCGCCGATAACCGCTCCCAAAATGGGTGTGGCGCCGAAGATCTTAGCTGCCGAAAATCCGATAAGCACCGGCAAAAACGTAAATCCCGCATTGGAAAACAGGTTCACCATCTCCGCTATATCCTTAATGGCCGGAAATGCCTCCACAAGAGACTTGCCGGGAACAAACATCCCCTGGGCCGTGAGGATATTGTTGATGCCCATCAAAAGACCGGACGCCACCAGGGCAGGCAGAATAGGCACAAACACGTCCGCAAGGGTCTTAAGCAGCTTCTGCACCGGATTCATTTTCTTGGCGGCCTGCTGTTTTAACTCCTCTTTTGTCATCTCTGTAATGTGGGCTATGGCGATAAATTCCGCGTACACCTTGTTGACGATTCCCGTTCCCAGAATAATCTGGAACTGGCCGCCATTGTTAAAGTTTCCTTTTACCAGTTCAATCTGCTCCAGGGCCTCCAAATCCACCTTGGAATCATCTTTTAAGACAAGCCGGAGCCTGGTGGCGCAGTGGGCGGCGCTGACAATGTTGCCCTCTCCCCCTACGCAGCTTAAAATTTCCTGTGCTGTCTTTCCATACTTCTCTTCCACGTTTTCCTCCTCCTTATGTTTATGTGCTTCCGGAAGCTCTTTGATACCTGTCTCCACTCCCTATGTGTCATACACCGCCAAGCGAATATTTGGTCACGCTGATACATGCGGTCCCGTCACAGTCAAACACGATCCCCTCCGCCTCCATGGGCGTAAAAAACAGAGAGGACATGACCTTCTCCCCGTCATTGGCAAAAATCTCCGCAGAATATTTGTCCAGCAAGATCCGAAGCTTCAGCACTTCCCTGTCCTCTTCCCCCGTACCGCAGGATGTCTTCATGGGGACAAGCTCCATCTTTCTGCGGCAGACCACATCACGGTCAATCCCGGAGTGGGTCCTGTCTATGGTCAGGCACTTCTTTTTACGGCTGTACTGCACAAATGTCTCATAGGATTCGTTCTGGGCAAACCGGATACGGAAATGCTCAAATTCGAATCCCGTGATCTCTACCAGAAGCTCCACGACTCTTCCCCGGATGCCCTCCAGAACCGTAGACTGGGAAACCATTACATGGTCATACTGCACCATATCCTTTCGGTATGCTTCCAGCTCCCTCACCGGCCTCTGAAAGATCTTCCCGTCTTCATAGGTCAGTTCCCTGGGAACAGTCATCATCCCGGACCACTGAAACGGGACCGGCGTGATGTTGGCATCCCAGGACTGCATCCACCCGATGAGAACGCGGCGTCCGTCCTGGGTCATCATGGTCTGAGGGGCGTAAAAATCAAGCCCGTAGTCTGCGGAAGTAATTTTTTCCCGTGTAAATCGGTGAGAATGTTTGTCATACTGGCCGCAGATAAAAATGGAGTTATTTCCATTGTGAAACTCCAGCCCCACAGCCCGCATGTCCTGTGGGGAGACCATGAGGATCTGCTTATGTCCCAGAGGGAAAAAGTCGGGACATTCCCACATCTTTCCATATCGGTTCTCACTTTTGTCCAGAATGGTGACAAACTCCCACTGCTTTAAGTCTTCGGAACGGTACATAAGGATCTGCCCGCTTCCGTCTCCTGCCCGGCTTCCCACCACCAGATAATAACCGTCGTCTTCTTTCCACACCTTAGGGTCCCGAAAATCCTCCAGGCTGCTCCCCTTGGGAGTGCTCTCCCCTGTGATGACGGGATTCTCCGCGTACTTTTTGTATCGGATGCCGTCCCCCTTTGCCATGCACTGCACCTGCCTGTAATAGTGGAATCCGTCGTCCAGATACCGGTCCATGACCCCTGTGTAGATAAGCACATGTTCCCCGTCCGCCTCTATGGCGCTTCCCGAAAAACACCCTTCTTTATCATAGGACTCATCGGGAGCCATGGCGCAGGGAAGATATTCCCACTTAATAAAATCCCGGCTCACGCAATGCCCCCAGTGCATGGGGCCCCACTTTTTGCTGTAGGGGTGGTACTGAAAAAACAGATGGTACTGCCCCTGGAAAACAGAAAATCCATTGGGGTCATTGATCCAGCCTGTGGGAGAAGACATGTGAAATATGGGCCGTTCCTCCTTGGGGATATCGTGGATCTGCTTTTTCTCCATTCTGTGAACTTTTAAAAGCTGGGGACTTACTGATTCTGCCATATTCTTCCTCCGTTCATAATCGGTTCTGGTATCGGTTAAGTAACCGGTTACTTTATGTTTCAGATTCTACCACCGCTGCCATCCATTGTCAATGGCGGATTTTCTATTTCAGCATTATCCATGAATCCAACGGTCCGTTTTTATGCAATTGTGATAAAATCGGTAACTTTACCGGTTACTCTTACATTTCCGACGTTTTTATGGTAAACTATCTGCAGGCAATGCCATGTAACGGAACAATTTTAATCAGAGGAATCACATAGATATGGGAAAAAAGAACGTAACCTTTGACGATATCGCAAAATACACAAATTTCTCCAAAACCACCATCTCCAGGTATTTTAACAATCCTGACTCCCTGACTTTGGAGAACCAGCAGATTATCTCCGACGCTCTGGAAGCGCTGAATTATAAAGAGAATAAGGTCGCCCGCATCCTGGCCAATGGAAAGACAGAGTTTGTAGGCGTCATCATCCCCAATCTGTATATGCATTACTACGCCCAGATGTTATCGGAGATCCTGGCCACCTATGAACGGTTCGGGTACAAGTTTTTGGTATTTGAGGGGAACCGGGACAAGGCTGTTGAGCAGCAGTATATCCAGGAGCTGCTGGCCTACAAGATTGAGGGGCTTATTGTCTTAAGCCATACCATTTCCTCACAGGAGCTGGCCTCCTACAATATCCCCACGGTCACCATAGAGCGGGAGGACCAATATACCTGCAGCGTGAATACGGACAATTATATGGGAGCTGTACAGGCTGCCAGCCTGCTGTTCAAAAACGACTGCGACATCCTGTTCCATCTTAACCAGCAGGTGTCGGAAACCACCCCGGGGTATCAGCGTATCAAGGGATTCTTAGATATCTGCCGGGAACACAGTCTGCCCCACAGGCTTATCCTTACCAGCTTTGGCAGAACTTATGAGGAAAATGAAAAGCGGCTGGGGGAGATTTTCCAGGAGATGGAGGAAAACTACAAAGGCAAAAAGAAAGGCGTATTTGTCTCCAATGACACCCATGCCAATATCTTCTTAAATCTGCTCATACGCAAATACGGCCGCCTTCCGGAGGAATACCGGATCGTGGGGTTTGACGATTCCCCCATAGCCGGGTCCGCCATCGTTCCCATCAGCACCGTGGGACAGCAGATCGGGACCATTGCCCATCAGGCCATGGAACTTCTGGTAACGCAGATGAATGAGCGCAAAAAGAGAAAGCCAACGCCTTTAACCGAACCCATCCATCAGATCGTCGCCCCTGTGCTGATACGCAGGAGTACGACGGATTAGGGCGTGCAGCTGATGGGAATGCAAAAAGCCTTGCACCCGCAATCAGGAAAACCCATAAATCCGCCCTCTTTATCATCAGCAGCATTAAAAGGCCGATTCCGACTGCCGGAATGATTTTACCTGCAACATTCAGCCTGCCCATAATATTAGCCGGGAGCGCCGCCACAATCGTGTCAATAACAGTTGCTCCGAAATAAATGGCGATAAAGGTTGGAACCGCACGGATTAAAAACGCAATAGCCATGGCTCATTAGCAGCAAAGCTACTTTTTTGTCCATCCACGCATACCTTCTTTTTCTTTGCGCAAATTTATTTTCTTATAAGATATTTTCATTATAATTTTTAGAAATTATATTTTCAATGTGTATTATTTCACTTTAATTAGTGAAATAATTTTCAGGAACTATGGGGTATTTTTTCATGAATGTCCTCTACACCCCAGTGCGGCTTTATGCGGAGTGTTTTTGTTTCACAGGGCATATTTTTCCGTAAAAAATAGGCGATGGCTTTTAGCCGCCGCCTTTGTGGGTAAATTATGCTGTTTTTATCCATAATCTTAGTCCATGATGTCAGGGTCACCCTGCTGCCTTTTTCATCCTCCGGTAAATCTCCAGCCCATCCTTTTTCCCAAAAGTCTTTACGGAATCCAGATACAGAATCTTTTTACCCGCCCCTTTCTCCATCAGTCCCTGAATCGCTCCAAGCTTTTCTTCATAGGCCGTATCTGCAAATTCTTTCTCCAGAATCCTCCGAACCTTCATCCGCTCCTCATACCTGGCAAATTCGGTCTCCAGCTTCACCGGCTTTAACTTCTCCCTGATTTGTGCTGTCCTGAATCGGTTTTCGTTAGCTGACAGAATGCACTGTTCCAGATTAGACCCCAGAATCACCTCCCTGAAAACTTTCCCCCTGCATCTCCAGTAATCCCGCACCGCCGTAAATCCCAGGTCTTTGCTGACAATGGCCGCCTTTCCAGAATATCCGCTCCCAAAAACCTCCCCAACTTTTGTGGCTATGTAGAAATCCAGGCCATTCTTTCCCGTCTTTTTCAGCTTGCATATATCCAGCCGGCAAAAAGATTCCATAATCTGATGAAGACATCCCTGGTGAATCTGCTCACAGGCCCGGCTGAAAAAAATAATCACGGTATCTTCCTTCAAAAGATATTCAGCCCCTTTCAGGCCTTCACTTCCCACGTTTTCAAAGTCAATCAAAAAATACATGTTCTGTCCTCCAGATCAAAATACCAGCATCGGATTCCTTCCTGGAAACATATTTATAGTAAGAGCCATACTGCTTCTAAAATAATCCCAGCCAGCAGACTCACCAAGATCCCTCCAAGTATCGTACATATAACAATTCCAATTATAGGATGCCTGTATTCCCACTTCTTTAGTTTCGAATATATCCTTCTTTCAAAATTACTTTCTCTGTCCCAGATGGTTACAGGCCGCCTTTTTACGTCTTTTAGCAACACGCTGTACATGATAGCCCGCTTCAACGATTCCTCTTTAGAATTACTTTTACACTTTTCCACATATAACTCTCCGGCCGAATCCATAATCATCATCCCTCAAAAACTCCAGTATCATAAATACTCTTTATATTCAATATCTGCGCGTATCTTAACATACGTTCATATTGGCTTCTTTTTAGCCTTTTAGAATCTATCATTTCTGCTGCAAATCTTTCGTCTGTACGTTTATAATCAAGACGTATAATATCACAGATACTGCGCTCAATATCATACATATTGTAACAGCCAAATTCTGTTTTCACATTCCTTAACCCAATCTGAAAATTACTGCCTGAAAAAAAATGCCTTTCTACTGGAAAGTTTATCTTTATTCTGCTTCTGTCCGTCCGCTCTGTTGCAACTGTCAAAAATTCGGGTTCTTCTTTTATCAGCCCCTGATAAAAACATGCACTTTTCATTGATATAACTGCTCTTGGATTGCTCAGGCACACTTCAATACATTTATAATCATGCGGTTTCCCATAGTCCTCCTGTATCATCCAATAATAGCCATGACACACCTTTTCTAAATATCCTTCCTCTGCCAAAACAGCAATCTGCCGATTCGTGAATCCCTCATCCATCAGTGCTCTGGTACTGATATAGCCTCTGTGGTTTTTATATAAATTATCTAATCTGCAATATGTATTAGCTCTCATTCTCTTCCTTTGATTTCCCCAATCGATTCTGATACAGCTTTAACGGCGTTTTGCATTTTTTATTACACATATCTTAGCATTTTTTGTTACACATGTCAATATCTATTTAACTTTCGCCTTTAAGGTATGTCATTTTATCTCACACCGGCCAACTATCCCTCAAACCACTAAAAACGGATGCCTATGATCACTCTGTCTGAAATGACGTTACTGTCTCCAAAGCAGTCCGGGATGGATATGGCTCTTTACAAGCTTTCTCCTGCAAAGACCGGGGGAAATTTTAAAAGATGTAAACTGGTGAAAGTCATCTGATAAATAATATACTTTTTCATCATCAAACATAATCCTGGCATTTGAAACAGCGGCACTTTCAAATGCTGCAGCCAGCTCATCTAATGATCTATATGTTTCAATACCGATTAATGGTTCTCCTGATTCCTGCAAAGATATTTCCGTAGGTATTGCATTAGACTGGCATCCCTGTCAAACGTTCCTTCTTGTCTATCATAATTATTTGACGAAATGTTGAAACCAAACTGCTTCCAGCTTAAACCTCCCAATCCTCACCCATAGATTCCTACAAAACTACTGATTGCACCAAGCACCATGGTTTTTCCATCTTGCAAAACATCTACTATAAAATTTCCTCTCTAACTATCCATTGCCCTTTTTTCTTAGATCCCCTTCTTTCTACAACACCTTTTTCCTTCAAAACGCGGATATGTTTCATTACTGTTGTCATCCCAATCCCTATCCGCCCACTAAGTTCATGTACTGTGATATAACTATTTTCTTTTATCAAATTTAATATTTTTTTATCGCATTCATTCAACACATACTCCTTTGTCTTTTGCAGGTTCTTTTTCACAGCTTTATTTAACGGTATCGTTACTGTAATAAAATTTTCTGTTATATCAAATACTTCTTTTCCATATTTAGACACAATCAGAGGTACCCCATGTCCCGTCTGTTCTATATAATCCAACTGAACCATGATCTGCTGGAGCTCAAGATTTACCGGTTTACTTTTTCCTTCATAGAATTCATCTAATGTAAGACCATCCGGAAGACCTCCCATTGATATAATTTCAATACGATCATCGAACATATATACTGCTGGCGGTGTCTGTCTTGACCAGCGATTATGCAAACAAGCATTCAGCCATGCTTCTCTAAAGCACGAAAAGTCAAACATCTGTCTTTCTTGCCTAAGACTGCCACCCACATCAACTACTGTATCATTTAATGCCTCCATATAGTCTAACACCTGTTTTACTGCTACAAGCATACATTTATAACCATATTCATTCCGCTTGATCAAATCCGTTTTGTCTCTTCCACGAAATACTGCGACTTTGATAGAATAGCTATTAGAATCTGCCAGAATACTTGCCATTAAATTAACTCGTTGTGCCAGTTGATTGTTGATGTGGAAAGACTTCAATTTTCACCTTATTGCTGTATTGTTGAGTGAGTAAAGTTGGGGCGGGGATTGTCGTGAAGCCAGGGAGAGGAGGGAGACATGGTGCCGTTCGGATTCAGATATGCCAGACATTTCGATGAGCCCAAAGCGGAAATCAGTCGGGTATCAGCCCTCCTGCTTTCCTGGTC
>JAAWLV010000105.1 GCA_022798105.1 Hungatella sp. | reverse complement strand
GGTATGAAACCCTCTTTTGGATTAAAACAGCTTTGCCCCGATAACAATACACAAACTGTTACTGCCGATAAAACAGCTGCCATTCCGCCACAACGTCGACCCCGCGCCCCTACCGGAAACACTTTAAGTGAGCAAGGTTCAGCCGGCGAATTTAAGCATTTGCCAGCGAGGGGAGGGAGGCTGTGTGCCAGGCGGGTGAATATATGCCGTGGAGATGAGACCAGGAAAACAGGAGGGCCATACCCCGAGTGTTTTCCGCTTTAAGGGCTCATCGGAATGCCTGGCATATCTGAACCCGGTCGGCACACAGCCTCCCTCCCCTCGCTGGCCCCACGACAACCTCCGCCCCTGCTCACTCAACAATACAGCAATATAACGAATTTAAACCTCCGTTTTATCCAGATATACTCTCGGAATCTCTCACCCATTCATGTATACATACATAAATCCGAATATGCCGCTTGGCGGAAGAACCGGAACGTTGAATTTATATTAAGTTGTGCAGGAAGCCGTTTTCTAACCAGTCAGGAATACCGCCCAGCAGCTAAATTTAGGCCGGCGAATCCTGTTTTTGTCCGTGAGAATCTGTGTGGTGTCCGGGTGAATATATGCCATGGAGATGAGACCAGGAAAACAGGAGGGCTACACCCCGAGTGTTTTCCTGCTTTGGGCTCATCGGAATGTTTGGCATATCTGAACCCGGACACCACACAGATTCTCACGGGCCAACAACAACTTCGACTCAACAATACAGCAATAGGAAAAGATGAACGTTCCAGTTTATTCGGGTTAGGTTGTATTGAGAAGCTGTTTACAGAGTATAACCGGTGTGGTAAAATGGGGGAAGCATCAAAGCAAAAAGGGAGCAGGGAGGAGCTGCAGGCTGTGGAGACAATCAGGATAAAGTATTTTACAGATAAGATAGATAAGCTGGCCTATATAGGAGGGAAGTCCGACTGGATCGATCTGCGGGCCGCAGAGGATGTGGAGATGAAGGCAGGGGATTTTCGCCTGATTCCTTTGGGGGTTGCTATGGCGCTGCCCCAGGGATATGAGGCCCATATTGTGCCGAGAAGTTCCACCTTTAAAAACTTCGGCATTATCCAGACCAATCACATGGGCATCATAGACGAGACCTACTGCGGCAGCAATGACCAGTGGTATTTTCCCGCTTACGCCCTCAGGGACACAAAGATCCGGGCCAATGACAGGATATGCCAGTTCCGGATTACAAAACACCAGCCCCGGATAAGTTTTGAGGAGACAGAAGAACTGTCAGGCAGGGACAGAGGCGGATTCGGAAGCACCGGGATCAGATAGGTAAGATGGGAGAAGGAGCCTGAGAGGACATGGGACAGGAAACATTAAGAAAAAGGAAATTAAACATGCACAGGATAGCGGCAGCATGGATTCTGGCGGCCCTTATGCTGGGCGGATGCGGCAGCGGCGAAAAAGAAAGGCAGGAGCTGCGGCTTCAGGGGATTGAGCAACTGGAGGCAGGGAATTATGAGGAAGCAATAAAATCCTTTGAGGGGGCGCTGGAGCTGTCCGCCAAAGTAATCGGGGAGTTTGAGCTTGATATTCTTAAATACCGGGCGGAGGCGGAGTACGGATCCGGGGATTATGCCGCTGCGGCTTACACCTATGACGTGCTTTCCCAGGTGGACGAGGAGCGGGATGAATACCGGATCCGCATGTGCAGGCTGTTTGTTATGGCAGGGCAGCTGGATGAGGCCGTGAAAGCCTACGAAAAGATATACGCGGCTGCGCCGGAGGGCAAAGAGACGGCAGAGATCCTTTTGTCCCTGGGCCAGGCGCTGACAGACAAGGGAAGGTTCGATGAGGCCATAGGCCTGTATGAGAAGGCAGTAAGCGGCGGGATGCAGAGCGGGGAAATTTATAACCGCATGGCGGTCTGCGAACTGGAGGCGGGAGAGATCGATTCGGCCCTCCGGTATCTGGAACAGGGCATTGCCGTCAATGACAGCTCGGTTATGGACAGCCTTCTTTTAAACCAGGCGGCGGCTTACGAAAAAAAGCTGGACTTTAAGAGGGCGCTGGCTGTTTTGGAGCAGTACTGCGCGGCTTACGGGGTCACGGAGACGGTTCAGAAAGAGATGGACTTTTTAAGATCCAGATAAATCAGAAAGGAGTTTTTGTGGCGGAATTAATTGAATTAAAAGAAATAGAAGAGCGGGTAATTTTGTTTGCCGCAAGCCCGGGGGAGGGCAGCGATACAGAACAGAGCCTGGATGAGCTGGAAGAGCTGGTAAAGACCGCAGGGGCTGTATGTGCAGGCAGGATGACCCAGAACCGGGAAAAACCTCACCCGGGAACGTATCTGGGAAAAGGGAAGATTGACCAGCTAAAAGAGCTTTTGTGGGAGCTTGACGCCACGGGAGTGGTGTGCGACGACGAACTGTCCCCGGTTCAGCTTCGAAACCTGGAGGATGCCCTGGAGATCAAGGTTATGGACAGGACCATGGTAATCCTGGACATTTTTGCGGCCAGGGCAAAAACCAGGGAGGGGAAGCTTCAGGTGGAGCTTGCCCAGCTGAAATACCGGGCCGCCAGACTTGTGGGGCTTAGAAGTTCCCTGTCCAGGCTGGGAGGCGGTATCGGCACCAGGGGGCCGGGAGAGAAAAAGCTGGAGATGGACCGCCGTCTGATCCATGAGCGCATCAGCCAGCTTAAAGGGGAGCTTAAGGAGGTGGAGTGCCACAGACAGGTGCAGCGCAGGCAGAGAGAGCGGGCCCGCGTAAAGGTGGCAGCCATTGTAGGTTACACCAATGCAGGCAAGTCCACCCTGTTAAATCATCTGACAGATGCAGGGATTCTGGCGGAGGATAAATTGTTTGCCACCCTGGATCCGACCACCAGGAATTTGGCCCTGCCGGGGGGACAGAACATCCTTCTGACCGACACTGTAGGGTTTATCAGAAAGCTTCCCCATCATCTCATAGAGGCATTTAAGAGCACTTTGGAGGAAGCCAGATACAGCGATATCATCCTTCATGTGGTGGACTGTTCCAATCCCCAGATGGATATGCAGATGTACACGGTCTATGAGACGTTAAAGCAGCTGGAAGTAAAGGACAAGGTAATCGTCACAGTCTTTAATAAGATTGACAAACTTGAGGAGGAAACCATCTTAAAAGATTTGTCGGCTGATTACCAGGTAAAAGTGTCTGCGAAAACGGGCCGGGGCACGGATACGCTTTTAGAGACCCTGGAGACAATCCTTAGAAATGACAAGATCTATGTGGAAAGAGTGTACGGCTACGAGGAGGCGGGCAAAATCCAGGCCATCCGGAAATACGGGGAGCTTCTCTGGGAGGAGTACCGGGAGGACGGGATACTGGTTAAGGGCTATATTCCGGCGGAGCTTTACGGACAGCTTGTGTTTTCCTCCCAGTCCTGATATAATAGAGAGCACGTTTTGCAAAATATTTACGGACAAAGGAGACAAGTAGTGGAACGAGAAAAATTTTCATCCAGGTTGGGGTTTATCCTCATTTCGGCAGGGTGCGCCATCGGCCTGGGCAACGTGTGGAGATTTCCCTATATTGTGGGACAGTACGGGGGAGCGGCGTTTGTGCTGATCTACCTTTTATTCCTGCTGGTGTTAGGGTTGCCTGTGGTGGTTATGGAGTTTGCCGTGGGAAGGGCCAGCCAGAAAAGCGCGGCGCTGTCCTTTGAGGTGCTGGAGCCCAAGGGCAGCAAGTGGCATTGGGGAAAATGCATTGCCATTGCAGGCAATTATCTGCTTATGATGTTTTACACCACAGTGGCAGGATGGATGCTCCTCTATTTCATGAAGATGCTTATGGGAGATTTTACAGGCCTGCCGGCAGAGCAGGTGGCGGCGGAGTTCGGCGGTATGCTTTCAGATCCTGTGCTCATGATGGCCATGATGGTTATTGTGGTGCTTTTGGGATTTGCGGTCTGCGGTATGGGGCTTAAAAACGGCGTGGAGAAGATTGCAAAGTGGATGATGGTCTGCCTGCTTCTCCTGATGGTGGTGCTGGCTGCCAATTCCATGATGATCGAGGGCGGAGGCGCCGGCCTGGAGTTCTATCTGAAGCCGGATTTTGCCAAGGTAAAACAGGCGGGCCTGGGTGAGGCGGTGTTTGCGGCCCTGGGACAGTCGTTCTTTACCTTGAGCATCGGTATCGGCGCCCTGGCTATCTTCGGAAGCTATATCGGCAAGGAGAAAAGGCTGGCCGGGGAGGCGGTAAGCGTTTTGTGTCTGGACACTCTGGTGGCGTTTATGGCGGGCCTTATTATTTTCCCGGCCTGCTTTGCCTATGGCATTGAGGCGGATGCAGGGCCGTCCCTGATCTTTATTACGCTTCCCAATGTATTTAACCATATGCCCGGGGGGCGTGTCTGGGGGAGCCTGTTCTTTTTGTTTATGTCCTTCGCGGCTATGTCCACGGTGATTGCGGTGTTCCAGAATATCGTGTCCTTTGCCACGGATCTGACAGGGTGCACCGTGAAAAAGGCGGTGGTGTGGAATGTGGTCCTTATGATTCTTTTGTCAATCCCCTGTGTGCTGGGCTTTAATGTGTGGAGCGGCTTTATGCCTCTGGGCCAGGGCACGGGCGTGCTGGATCTGGAGGATTTTCTGGTGAGCAACAACCTGCTGCCTATCGGAAGCCTTCTGTACCTTGTCTTCTGTACCAGCAGGTACGGCTGGGGCTTTGAGAAGTTCCTGGATGAGGCCAACGCAGGTACCGGGATACAGTTTCCCAGGTGGACCCGGATTTATGTGAGCTACGTGCTTCCGGTGATTATCCTGGTGATCTTTTTGCAGGGGTATTGGGCGAAGTTTGCAGGGTAGAAGCCTGTTATAAAGGAGTTTGGTATGGAAAATCCCAAAGGTATCAGAGAAAAAACGGATCCGGAGGCAACCCGGATTGCGGTTCTGGGCATTATTATTGAGGATAAGGAGCAGATAAGTCAGGTCAACAGTTTGCTCCACCAGTATGCACAGTATGTTATAGGACGGATGGGGCTTCCCTACGAGAAACGGAAGATGAATATTATCAGCGTGGTGGTGGATGCCCCGGCGGATAAAATCAGCGCTCTGTCCGGCAAGCTGGGAAGGCTTTCGGGGGTTACCTCAAAGGCGCTCTATTCCAAGTAGAAAGAGGAAGCTATTTTGGCCTTTGATTTTTAAGGTTTGAAATAGCTTTTTAATTATTTCAGGCAGAGGGATAAAACAAGGAGCGCCGGCAGATGGCATGTAAGAAAAGTTTAAAGAACATTAAGAATAAATGATGTGACAAATTTTCGGGCGGGATGTAAGATAGAACCATAACCGTAGAGACAGTACGTAAACAGGCACTGTCCGACCAGTACTGCCTTACGGAAATAACGGTGAAGAAAGTGCCGGATGTCTGCTGCCATAGAATTTCCACAGGGTCAGCGGAGGAAACAGGCAGACCTGTCGGATCTGTTGCGTATAAAGTATGAAATGTGAGGGAAACTCGAAAAAGGAACCGGCTGTGAAGGAATATGCAAACAGACAGCAGGGAGAGGAGGCAGGATTGGCAGAGACCAGCGTATTGCAGCAGGCTGCGGGTACCGGGCCTGGAGAGAGAGTGCCTATTATTGAGGTTAAAAATCTGTACAAGATCTACAAGGTGGGGGAGACCAAGGTGTATGCCCTGGGAGGTGTGGATTTTACCATGTACCGGGGGGAGTTCTGTGCTATCGTGGGGCCCTCCGGTTCCGGCAAATCCACGCTTTTAAACATGCTGGCAGGACTGGAGAAGCCGTCTAAGGGAGAGATCATCATAGATAAGATCCACATAGAGAAGATGAAGGAGAACGAGCTGGTGGCTTTCCGCCGGAAACGGGTAGGATTTATTTTCCAGTCCTACAATCTTCTTAAGACGCTCAATGCGGTGGAGAACGTGGCGCTGCCCCTGTCATTCAGGGGGATGCCAAAACGCCGGCGCAATGAGATCGCCAGGAAGTATTTAAAGCTGGTGGGGCTGGAAAAGCAGATGGATCACATGGCCAACGCCATGTCAGGAGGCCAGCAGCAGCGGGTGGGCATTGCAAGGGCCCTGGCGGTAAACCCCAGGATTATCTTTGCGGACGAGCCCACGGGAAACCTGGATTCCAAGACCACCATGGAGATATTGAAGCTGATGCGGCGGATTGTCAGAGAACAGAACCAGACGCTGGTGATGGTTACTCACGACAACCATCTGGCATCTTATGCGGACAGAAAGTTTCATATTGTGGACGGCAAGATCTTTAAAATTGAGGAATGCCGTCATGATGAGGAAGAGGAGATCGAGTGATGAAAAAAAGTTTTTGCGGCAGAAGGCTGGCTGCAAGGGCGCTGGCGCTTCTGATGGCTGTGGCGGCCGTCACGGCGGCAGTTCCCGTAAAGGCCCTGGCGGAGATGGTGGATACCGGCAACAATCAGGTGGTGATTACGCCTGCGGTGCCCAGAGGCAAAACCGGACGGCGGATGAACGTGACATTTACCCTGAAAAATGACAGCGGGGAGACATGGGAAGATGTCGAGGTGGGATTTTCGGAGGATATTTCCTATATTGCCAGACCGGATGCCCTGGCCGGGGAGTATGTGTTTCCCTTTGAGGTGACGTCAGGCCTTTTTGACACGAAAACCGTGGGGACGATCCGTGACGGAGGCAAAAAAAGCGTGTCCCTGTCGGCAAAAGTCCGGGCAGACCTGCCGGAGGGCTACTACCATGTCAATATTGAGGTCAGCAGCAAGGACAGCAGGGTTGCAACCACGGAGGCGGTAAACTTATGGATCTCCAAGTCCACAGGCGCATCGGATGAGGATAAGGAGGAGGACAGGGATGTGGGGTTTGTCCTGGGTGAGGGCCAGGCCACGCCTTACGGCGTTTACCCCAATGTGGTAAATTTTACCATTAACATGCGCAACAGCGGATACTCCGAGGCCAAGGACGTGAATGTGTCTATGGTTCTTGACAAGGACAGCGCCGTATTTCCCTTTGATATCAATGAGGGCAATTACGACCGGAATTTTGAGAGAGTAGGTCCTGATGAGGTGGTGCAGCTGCCCTACAGCATGGCTATCCGCTCTGATACATATACGGGCTATTATCCCATTAAGTTTGAGATTAACTACCGGGAGACTGCCACCGGGGAGCTTTTAAAGGATGAGGAGACGTTTTGGGTCAGGATTAAAAATAAAGAGAAGGACGACTCCAGCGGGGAGTTTAATGAAAACGACAGGACAAAGGCCAGAATCGTGGTGGACAGCTTTGAGACAGTTCCCGCGACGATTATAGCGGGGGAGCCTTTTAAGCTGATTCTTCGGATGAAAAACGCTTCCTCCAGCATCGGAGCCAGCAATATCCTGTTTTCCTTAGAGTCGGAGAAAGTGGACAACAGCGCCATATTTACCACGGCTTCCGGATCCTCGTCGGTGGTGGTCAATTCTCTCGGGGCAGGGGAAGTGACGGAGCTGACGATTGACCTTTTGTCCAGGGCAGGGATTGACCAGCGCTCCTACGCCCTGACCATCAAGGAGACCTACGACAGCCCGGAATTTAAAAACGCGTCAGAGAGTGTGACCATTGATATCCCTATCCGGCAGATCGCCAGGCTGAACACCGGAACCATGGAGGTGATGCCGGACAGTGTGACCGTCGGCTCGGAGAGCAATATCATGTTTCCCATTAACAATACGGGCAAGGTGATTCTCTACAATGTGATGGTGAAGCTTGAGGCAGATTCCATCCAGACGGCGGAGGCTTATGTGGGCAACATTAAGCCCGGCGAGACGGGCAACGTGGATATGATGGTGACAGGCGCCGCGCCGACCCAGGATGAGGGGAAGATAAAGGTTCTGATTACCTATGAGGATGAGAACGGGGACGTACAGGAGGCGGAGGAGAAAGAACTTTCTCTGTTTGTGACGGAAGATATGGGGGAAGATATAGGGATGGATATTAATGTGGGAGATTTTGAGGAGATTCCCGCTGAGAGCCCCTCGGTCTTTGCCAAATATAAAGTGCCTGTTATAATCGGGATTGCGGCTGCTGCCGGGATCGGACTGTTTGCGGCGCTCCGTATTAAGAAGAAAAAGAAAGCCCGGCAGGAAGAGGATGAGATAGATCATGAGATTTCTTGATTTGCTCGCAATGAGCGTCAATAATTTAAGGCGGCGGAAGCTCCGTACAGCCCTGACAGTCCTGGGGGTTATTATCGGTGTGGCGTCGGTGGTCATTATGGTGTCCCTGGGGATAGGGCTGAACCAGCTGATGCTGGAGATGTATTCCTCCTACGGGGATATGACCACCATCAACATCTACTCCAATAGCCGCTACTCAGACTCAGGCTCTGATTCGGACCCCATGTATTTGACGGACGAGGTTGTGGAGCAGTTTAAGCGGCTGGATCATGTGACAGGGGTGTCTCCGATGCTGTCGGTGTATGTGCTGATGAAACAGGGGATGTATGAGACTACCACGGATATTACGGGAGTCAGCCAGGAGTATCTGGAGAAAATCCCTTTGGGGCAGGGGCAGGTTCCGGAGGAAGGCGGCCCTATGAAGCTGATCTACGGAAACCAGGTGATCCAGTGGTTCCGCAACAGCAAAACAGGCTCTGGGTACTGGGAGACGGAGGAGCTGCCGGATGTGGATTTTATGAACAAGCCTATGTTTGTGATCTTTGATATGGACACCTACTATCAGTCTCAGGGAGGCGGGGAGAATGCACCCAAGCCGCCGAAAAAATATATGATCGAGACAGCAGGCGTGGTGGAAGGCGGCATTGACGATTACAATAATTACGCCTACTCCATATATACGGAGATTGAGGGGCTGAAAGCCCAGTTAAAGCAGATCTTCAAGAAGAACCCGATTCCCAACCAGCCCACCAACAAGAAGGGAAAGCCCTACCCTTACTTTATCTACGACAATGCAGTGGTATTTGTGGACGACATGGCCAATGTGACGGAAGTGCAGCAGGTTATCAGCGACATGGGATACCAGGCCAACAGCCAGATGGAGTGGATTGAACAATCTCAGCAGACCTACGATATCATCCAGCTGGTGCTGGGCGGCATCGGGGCCATCTCCCTGTTTGTGGCGGCCATCGGCATCGCCAACACCATGATGATGTCCATCTATGAGAGGACCAAGGAGATAGGGGTTATTAAGGTGTTGGGGTGCGATATGGGGAATATCCGGAATATGTTTCTCATAGAGTCAGGGTTTATCGGCTTTTTGGGAGGGGTTATCGGCCTTGCCATCAGCGTTTCCGTCTCCTACGCCATGAACAATTTTCTGGGTCTTGGGCAGGCCATGATGGGCGTTGAGGGGGATATTTCCAGAATACCCTTGTGGCTGGCCGGGTCGGCCGTAGTGTTTGCCATCTTTGTGGGCATGGCAGCAGGATTCTTCCCGTCTCTGAGGGCTATGAGGCTGAGCCCGCTGGCCGCCATCAGGAATGAGTAGCCAGGGGGGTACTGTTCACACCATGGCTAATCACTCCGCTGATTAGCCATGGGCCAGTACCGTTACGGGGCCAAAGCATATGCCCCATCGCCGCAGGCGATTTTAAATGGGCATATGCGGTTACGTTCACGGGTGACCTGTGAACCAATGTCATTAACTTAAGCAGATTTCTGTTAAAAATCAGGAATCTGCTTTTTTCTACCCCTAACAAAAAAAATATCTAAAAAATTTTTTT
>JAAWLV010000104.1 GCA_022798105.1 Hungatella sp. | reverse complement strand
GCTGTGTGCCAGACGGGTGAATATATGCCATGGAGATGAGACCAGGAAAACAGGAGGGCCTCACCCCGACTGGTTTCCGCTTTAAGGGCTCATCGCAATGTCCGGCATATCTGAACCCGGTCGGCACACAGCCTGCCTCCCCTCGCCGGCTCCCCAACAACCTCCGCCCCTACTCACTCATACATGCGTAAGCCCAACTTACCGACAGGGACGCCATCGCTATCGATTGTGAAATCATCCTTACAGGTAAAATGTCCGGGGGGACGATAAACGGCGTAATAAAGAGGCACACCGCCCTCCAGCAGAACTTCCCCAAGCTTCTGTCGGACGATGTGCCTCTCTATTTTGATTTTTCAATTAATGATTTAACGGTCCTTACTGCTCCGTAGATCCTTCCCAGGTACCTACCACCCTCTTAGCGGACTCCTGGTCAAACCAGTGAGTGGTCACGGTTTTGGCTCTGGTAAAGAACCGGATTCCGTCCTTGCCCAGCACGTGAAGGTCGCCGAAGAAGGAATCCTTATTGCCGGAGAACGGGAAATATGCGCTCGGCACAGGAATACCTACGTTTACGCCTACCATGCCGCCGTCTGTATCCATCACAAACCTTCTGCCGTAATACCCGCTCTGGGTAAAGATACAGGATCCGTTGGCAAAAGGATTGGCGTTCATGATGGCAATGCCTTCCTCATAATTTTTCACTCTCTTAATACAGGTTACCGGCCCGAAAATCTCGCAGTCGCCTACGCTCATCCCCGGTTTTACGTGATCCAAAATGGTGGGCCCCACAAAGAACCCGTCCTCATATCCCGGCACCACAACATTGCGGCCGTCCAGCACAAGCTGGGCGCCCTCTTCCACACCCTTATCAATCCAGCCGCAGACTTTCTTCTTGTGCTCCGCAGACACAACAGGCCCTAAGGCAGTCTCCTCGTCATAGGCACAGCCGATCTTAAGCGCCTGGGCTTTCTCCTTTAACAGGGCTACAAATTTGTCCGCAATGCTCTCCTGAACCACCACAACGGGAAGGGCCATACACCGCATGCCCGCACAGCCGTAGGTGGAGTTCATAATGGCGTTTACCGCGCTTTCCAGATCGCAGTCCTCCAGCACCAGAGCGTGGTTCTTGGCCTCGCACTGGGCCTGTACCCTCTTTCCGTGGGCAGCGGCGATGGAGTAAACGTGTTTGCCCACCTTCGTGGTTCCCACAAAGGTAACTGCCTTCACACGCTCGTCCGTGATCATGACTTCCGCCTCGGGAGTATCGCAGGTTACCAGGTTGACGATCCCCTTGGGGAATCCTGCCTCCTTGTAGAACAGCTCCAGCATGCGCATGGATGTGAGAGGTGTCTGGGGATTGGCCTTTAAGACCACCGTGTTGCCCGTTGCGATAGCCAGGGGAACCATCCATCCCCAGGGAATCATGGCCGGGAAATTTAAGGGGACAATCCCCACGCATACTCCCAGAGGCATACGGTAGGTGGAAGTGTCATAGTTGGTGGTTACCTGCAAAGCGCCGTCGCCCTGGATCAGGGCCGGAAGGGCGCAGGCTTCCTCTGTAGGCTCAATAGCCTTCTGGACATCGCCCCTTGCCTCGCTTATGGTTTTGCCCAGCTCCTTGGCGCACAGGACGGAAAGCTCTTCCTTGTGGGCATAGAGCACCTCCCGCCACTTAAACATATACTGGACCCTCTTGGCTATGGACAGCCTCGACCAGGGCCCAAAAGCCTCATGGGCCGCCCCGATAGCTTCTCTCACCTCGTCAGCCGTACAGCAGGGAACCTCCGCGATCACCTTGCCGGTGCTGGAATCCGTAACAGGCATATACGTTTCGGCCTTGGAAGCAATCCACTCGCCGTTGACGCAATACCCGGTTCTAACAACTTCGCCCATTTTTATCTCCTCCTTCTTTTATGGACTCTCAGCTCACATATAGGGGATTCAGTCTGTCCCGCCGTACGGCGTATTGAACACCTGGATGTGATGCTTCACATTCTCATAGGTTCCCTGAACCATTGCCCTGCTGAGATCAAAATAATTATGCTTCTCCCCCGCTGCCAGGTACTCCCTGGCATGGTTTGTGACGGAGTTAAAACTTGCCGTGGCGATATTCACCTTCTTAATCCCAAGGGAAATCGCCCTCTGAAAATCACGGTCCGTGATCCCGCTGCCCCCGTGGAGCACCAGAGGAACATCCACACGGTTGTGGATCTCCTCCAGCACGTCAAAGGCCAGCTTGGGGGCAGCCTGATAGCTGCCGTGGGCATTGCCGATGGCAACAGCCAGAGCGTCAATTCCGGTCTCCCTCACATACACCTGGGCATCGCCGGGATCGGTGCAGGCGATCCCGTGGTCTTCCTTCCCGTCCTCGCTGCCGCCTACCAGCCCAAGCTCCGCCTCCACAGTGGCCCCGTAGCCTTTTGCCCTTTCCACCACTTGTTTCACCCTGGCGATGTTCTCCTCAAAGGGAAGGGTGGAGGCGTCAAGCATCACGGAAGTAAACCCATAGTCAAGGGCTCTCAGAACCGTCTCAAAGGTCAGGCCGTGATCCAGATGAACCGCCACCTTGACCTTGGCCTCCCTGGCCGCCTGAACCATCATCGGGCCCATAAGCTCCAGAGGAGAATTTTTCAGCCGCACCTGGGCAATCTGCAGGATAATCGGCGTATCAAGCTCCTCGGCCGCCCTCAAAGCTCCCATGACCATCTCCATATTTCCCACGGAAAATGCCCCGCAGCCTCTGTTCTTCTCAGCGGCCTCAGCCAAAAGCTCCTTCATCTTTACCAGCGCCATGTGTACTCTCCTTACAGCCCTGTCTTCTCGGCAATATATTTTCTTGCCCTAATGGCGTACTCCAGCGGATTGGCCTTAGCCGGATCCTGCTCTGCCTCCACCAGCATGTATCCCTCGTATCCGGCATCTTCCAGAACCTTGAAAATAGGCTCAAAGTCAATGCATCCGTCCCCGGGGATGGTAAAAGCGCCGGCGCGCACGCCGTCAAGGAAGCTCATATTCTCCGCCTTCACCTTGTCCACAATCTCTCTGCGGATGTCTTTGAGATGGACGTGTTTAATTCTTCCTATGTACTTTTTCACCATGGCCACCGGGTCTTCTCCCGAGTAGGCGAAATGGCCAGAATCATACAGAAGAGACACGTAGTTGGGATCCGTGTTGTCAAGCATGCGCTGGGTCTCGGCATCGGTCTGAACCACGGTTCCCATGTGATGATGGAATGTGAGCGTGATGCCGTACTCTTCCTTCGCGATCTTGCCCAGCTTATTTAAGCCTGTGCACAGCATATCCCACTCTTCGTCGTTCATCTCATACTTGCGGCCGAACACGGGAGTTTCCAGCTGTCCCTGTACGCTGTGGCTCTGCTCGGAAAAACCAATGATCTTGGAGCCCATGGCCTTTAAAAATGCCAGCTGTGCGCGGGCCTCCTTCTCCACTTCCTCAAAAGGCTTTGTGATGAGGAAAGAAGAAAACCACTGGTTGCAGATCTCCACGCCTCTTAAATCGAGAGCTTTTTTAAGCTCAGCCGGATCCTTCGGATATTTGTTTCCCACCTCAGAACCTGTAAAACCGGCCAGAGCCATCTCGGAAACACACTGCTCAAACGTATTTTCCTTGCCCAGATCAGGCATATCGTCGTTGGTCCACGCGATGGGCGCAATGCCCAGCTTCACTTTACTCTTATCAAACATAGTCTTTTCCTCTTTCTGCCGCCCCTTTATGCGGCCTGCCATATGTCTTGAGATGATGGTTGCCTGCTGACTGAAAGTCCCTGATTACCCCATGATCTCGCTGATCTTAACCGGTCTGTGCTCCTTTACGGACTTCTTTGCAGCCAGACCCATAAGCACGGGCTTCAAGCCGTCCTCCACGCCCAGCGGAGTATCGGTGTCATTAACAATGGCGTTGATAAACTCCGTAACTTCCTTTCCGTAAGCGTCCATATATCTCTCAAGGAAGAAGAACAGAGGCTTCTCGCCGGTTACGCCCTGAGCATTGCTGATGACCGCCGAGGATGCGGAGTCATTGGTCACCGCAACCATACCCTCGGATCCGAAAACTTCCGCTCTCTGGTCATAGCCGTACACAGCCTTCCTGCAGTTGTCAATAACGGCAATGGCGCCGTTTTCCATCTTTAAGGTGATAACGGCCGTATCCACGTCCCCTGCCTCCCCGATAGCCGGGTCAACCAGGTTGGCGGCCTGAACGTAAACTTCCTCTGCGTCGCACCCTGCCAGGAAACGCACCATGTCAAAATCATGGATCGTCATATCAAGGAACATGCCGCCGGAAACTTTCACGTACTCCGGTGACGGAGGCTCGGGATCCCTGGATGTGATCTTGATGATCTCCGGCCGTCCGATCTTCCCTGCCGCCACAGCCGCCTGGACAGCCTCAAAGTTGTGGTCAAACCTTCTGTTAAATCCAACCATATATTTTAAGTTTGTGCCTTTAAGAGCGTCGATAACCGCCTGGATCTTGTCAATGTCATGATCAATGGGCTTCTCGCAGAACACATGCTTGCCGGCTTTGATGGCTTCAACGGAGATAGGCGAGTGGGTGTCTGTGGAAGAACAGATGAGCACCGCGTCAATCTCAGGATCATCAATGATCTCCTTGTAATCCTTTGTCACATGCTCCACGCCCATGCCCTTGGCCCACTGAGCCGTCTCATCGTTCATAAACGGATCCGCCACGGTTTTGATGGATGCGTCCTTCACTCTTGTGCTGATGCTGGTGATGTGTACTTTGCCGATTCTTCCGGCCCCGATAATACCTACTTTTAACATAGTTCTTCTCCTTTTTATTTTACTAAGCAGCAAGCTGCCCGATTTTTGTTTCGCTGAAGCCTTTATGCCAGCTATTTCATATCGTGAAGCCAGACATACCGCTCATCCTCACAGCGGTCTGTCTGCTTCCAGGGATTGCCGTCAATGTGGCGGATCATCCAGCATGTGTACATCTGGAAGCCCGGTGCCACGGACTGGGGATGAAGCTCCCCTCCCGGAATGGCGGAAAAGCTTCCGTCCACGCTTTTAAACACCTGATCCCCCACAAAACTTGCACCGAATCCCTCCGGCCTGTCAAACAGGAAGTAGTAGCACTCCGGCTGCGGATGGCTGTGGGGCAGGTACCCGGACCAGTTGCCCTTGTCATTCAGAACTTCCCCGAGAACCATGTTGGACCAGGGCTCATGCTCGTAGTCAAATATGGTATTGACCCGCCGGTTGGCCACATTCCCGAACTTCCCCTGGGAAGAGTACTTCCACGGCGCATCCTCCGGGCCGTACAGCCTTGGCTCAAACTCCTTCTCGTTCTTGGTGCACTGCACCAACACCTGGCTTTTGGCCAGCCCGGTCACCTGAATCTTCTGCCCGCCGCACACATGGGCCGCACAGGGCCCCTCCGTAAACACATCCTTCCTGGAACCTTCCAGAAACTTGCCGCCGCACTCCAGCTTTACCTTCCCCTGAAGAAGCAGCACCGCAATCTCCTCGCCGTCCCGGCAAAAGGCCTTCGTCTCACCTTCCCTAATCTTATAGATGCGCACGTCCATGTTCATGGCGCTGTACTCATTGTCATAGGTACAGAGAACTCTCACCCCATTTTCGTCAAACTCCGGATAACCAAACACCTTGCCCACAAGGAATCACTCCCCTTTCATCTGTTTTAGTAGAGTCTGGCTTCCGCCCGATGTTCCATCACATCGCCGGCAGCCTTCCTCACGCTCTCCTTCTGTGAAGTTGTGGCAATGCCCACATTCCACCAGGACTCATACCCGTCGGTCATGGTCTTGGGAATCACCTTCAGATCGAACAGGCAGGCTCTCTCCTGGCTTTTCGCATCCTCCAGGGCTTCTGCAAGCTCCTCCACCGTCTTGCAGGTATAGCTTTTAAGCCCGTACCCTTCGCCCAGCTTGGCATAATCCACCGGGATCAGATCGCCGTCCGGCTTCTTCCCTGTGGTGTACCGAAACTCCGTAGCCAGGCTTCCGATGCCGTTGTTCATCTCCAGGTTATTGATACATCCGAACCCGCAGTTGTCAAACACCAGGATATTTACCTTCCTGCGCTCCTGGACGGCGGTCATGATCTCAGAGTGCATCATCTGGAAACTGGAATCGCCCACCACCGCATAGACCTCGTGGTCCGGCTCCGCCATCTTGACACCCAAGGCGGCCGCAACCTCATAGCCCATGCAGGAATACCCGTACTCCGCATGGTAGCCGCCTCTCTTGTCGGTCCTCCACATCCGCTGCATACAGGACGGAAGGGAACCGCCTGCCGTGATCACCGTGGACTCTGGGTCAATGACACGGTTCAGTGTGGCCAGGGCCGCTGTCTGTGTCAGCAGACCTCCTGTAAGCTTCACAAATTCCGGGATAGTCCTTGGATCTCTGGCCTTCACCTCCGGCTCAAAATCATCGCCTGTGTACCCAATGCCTCCCAGACGCTCCATCTCTTTATCCCAAACCTCTTTTGCCTTTACAATCTCGTCCGTATAGCCGGAAACATACTTTTTCGCCCTCAGCTTGCCGGCCAGAGCCTCTAAAGTAGCCTTGGCATCGCCTACGGCCTTAACGGCATCCATCTTGTAAGCGTGGTACCTGCTGTTGTTAACCGTGACTATCTTCACATCCCCGTTCTGGAACAGGTATTTGGAACAGGTGGTAAAATCGCTTAACCGGCTTCCCACGGCGATGACCACATCCGCGTCCCTGCCGATCACATTGGATGCGTAGGTTCCCGTCACGCCGATACCGCCAAGACAGTATGGGTGTCCGGATCTGCAGGCGGACTTGCCGGCCTGGGTCTCCCCGAAGGGAATACCAAATTCCTCACAGAACTTTTCAACCGTCTCCCCGGCCTCAGAGTACTTAACGCCTCCTCCCACAACCAGGATCGGTTTCTTCGCCGCGGCTATGACAGCCGCCGCATCCTCCAGTTCCTCCTCCACAGCCGCAGGGCGGGTAATGCGGTGCACCCGCTTTTTAAAGAAATACTCCGGGAAATCAAAGCTCTCGCCCTCCACATCCTGGGGAAGAGCGATACAGCAGGCCCCCGTCTCCGCCGGGTCAGTCAGCACCCGCATGGCATTGATAAGCGCCGTCATCACCATCTCCGGGCGGGTAACCCGATCCCAGTACTTGCAAACCGGCTTAAACGCATCGTTGGTGGTCACCGCCAGGCTGGAGCTTACCTCCAGCTGCTGCAGCACCGGATCCGGCTGCCTGGAGGCAAAGGAATCCGCCGGAAATACAAGAAGGGGGATGTTGTTTACCGTGGCCGTGGCGCAGGCCGTCACCATGTTTGCCGCCCCCGGCCCCACAGAGGAAGCGCAGGCAATGATCCGCCTCCGGTTGCTCTGCTTTGCAAAGGCAATGGCTGCGTGGCACATGCCCTGCTCATTGCGGCCCTGCATCACCCGGAGATCTCCCGGGTTTGTATCCAGCGCCTCCCCCAGCCCTACGGCGATGCCGTGGCCGAAGATGGTAAAGAACCCCTCCACAAATTTTGTCTCCACGCCGTCCATGGCTACATACTGCTGATCCAGGAAACGGACGATAGCCTGGGCTGTGGTCATCCTTATGGTTTTAGCTGCCATTTTCTATGTTCTCCTTTTCTTGCTCCAATCTCTTATACTCTGGCAATCATATCGCCGTACTGCTCTTTTTCTTCTCTGATAAACGCATGGACTTCATCCGGGCCCGGAAGGGCGTCGGAACAGTTGTTGGCCCGCACCATCATGGAGGCCTCCGCGGAGCCGAACTCCAGGCAGTCTATAATCTCCCACCCCTGGTAAAGCCCGTATAAAAATCCAGAACCGTACCCGTCGCCGCCGCCGAATCCTTTTCTGGCCGTCACCGGGAAGGGCTTAATGGAAAACTTCTGGCCGTCGGCCGTGTAGGCGGTAGAACCCTGCATCCCGTGCTTGATCACCACGATCCTGGCATTGTAACTCTGCCACAGGGCAGCGGATTCCTCGTCGGTCATACCCTCCTTGATAAGTTTCTCCGTCAGGTCGAACTCTTCCCTGGATCCCATGATGATCTCCGCCTCCTTGGCCACCATGGAATAGTAGATAGAGATCTCGTCCCGGTTTTTCCAGTTGTACTCCCGGTAGTCAATGTCAAAGATCACCTTTGTATTGTTCCTTTTGGCCAGCATCACCGCCTTGATGGCTGCCTCCCTGGAAGGGCTTTCTGCCAGGGAAGTCCCTGAGATCAGGATGGCCTTGGACTGCTTTATGTAATCCTCGTCAATATCGTCCACCGACAGCTGCAGATCCGCGATGCAGTTGCGGTACATCAGGATGCTGCTCTCCTTAGGCGAGAGCATCTCCGTAAAAGTAAGCCCCAGCTTCTCCCCGTTTTTGCACCGGGTAATGTGGGAGGTGTCGATTCCCTTCTCATCGAAATACTCTGTCACATAGTCGCCGAACTGGTCGTCGGAGACCTTTGCGAAGAACCCTGCCTTCATCCCGTGCCTGGTGATTCCCACCGCAATATTGGCCGGTGAACCGCCCACGTACTTCTCAAAGTAGTGCACGTTCTTTAAAGGCTTAAACTCTTCCTTCACCTGGTCGCTGTATGCCGGGTTAAAATCAATGGCCACCCGGCCTAAAAGGATCAGATCAAACGGCCTGGTCTGGTCAAACTCAATATAGCCCAATGTACTCCCTCCTTAACTTTAAATTTTGTCCTGTGTTTTTCTGCGCGTTCTTTTGTGTGCCTTTGTGCTTTTGCGTGCTTATGTATATTTTTATCATATCACATATCTTCCGAATGTCAAGAAAAGTCTGCACTTTTTATCCGTATTTTAAGACGCATGTCGTATGAAAACCGCAGCCCTGCCCTCAGCAGGTATATCTGGTCCGGATGTTTATATCCGTGTACATGTATTCTTTATCCGGCTCCCTGTCCCAGCGCAGTTTGTCTGCCAGCAGGGAAATCGTCCGGTACCCCTGTGTATATCCGTCCTGGTCGATAATGAAATCCGCCATCCCTTCTTTTAAGAGGGCAGCGTTTTTGGGAGTGGCATCGTACATCACCACATGAGGCCGCAAGCGCCCGTCAAGCTCTGCAAAAGCCTGCCGTATGCCTGCCTGCCCTCCCGATATCTGCAAGATTCCCCCAAGGTCGGGAAAAGCTGAAAGAGTCTGTGTAATAATCGACGCCACCTGGGCCGTCCTGTCGGAGCTTGGCTGTATGCCGATAAGGGTCATGCCGGGAAAGCTTTTTTTTAGTTCTTCCGTAAACCCGTCAATCCGCTGCATTCCGGCGCTGTTTGAAAAATTCCCCACAATCCCCAGCACCGATCCTTTCCCCTGCATCATCATGGCCAGAAGGCCCGCCGCAGCCCTGCCGCTTTTCCTGTTGTCAAGCCCCACGAAAGCCGTCTTCTCCACTCCCACAATATCCGTGTTAAACGTAATCACCGGAATCCCCTTCTCACGAATCAGCTGATTCAGGCGCAGAGCTATGGCGGCACAGTCCACAGGCATAATGGCGAGGCCGTCGATCCCCTCCTCAACCAGTTCGTCGATCCGTTTAAGCTGCATGTCCTTATCTACATCGGGACATTCTTTCAATACCACGTCAATCCCCTGGAAGGCCAGCTTGCGGGCTATCTCTTCGATCCCCCGCCGAACCTCTATCATGAAGGAGGCACCGGACAGCTGGGTGACAACGCCAATGCGTTTTTGACAGCCCAGTCCTGACAGCCCCTGCCTGGCCCCTGCTTTTCTCTGTGTCCTGGTCAGATACCCCAGCTCCTCCGCGATCTGTTCTACCCGCAGGGCCACCTGGGAATCTACCCGCCCGCGTTTGTTCAGCACCCGATCCACGGTCCCCCTGGATACTCCGGCCATCTGCGCAATCTGCTTTATCGTTCCTGGCATTTTTACTCCAATCTGACGGCTCTGTGCTGCCGTACAAATGCTTTCTCGGTGTCCTTTGCGTGCATTTTAAAAATATGCACACTTTAATCATACAGGATAGGGAACTGAAATGCAATGAAAAAAATCCTTTGATTTTTTGGTACTTTTTCCAGTAACAGTTCAGCCTTCCGGCTGAACCAACTGACATTGCACCGGCTAAAATATAGCCGGTGTGCCTGTAAATAACTTCCGTATATTCTCAATCATTCC
>JAAWLV010000103.1 GCA_022798105.1 Hungatella sp. | reverse complement strand
TATGGAACAGGGATTTATAAGGGTGGCAGCCGCTACGCCCCAGATCAGAGTGGCCTATCCGGAGTACAATGCCGGACAGATCGTGAAGCTGATGGAGGAGGGGGCGAAGAACCACGCCAAAGTCATGGTGTTTCCGGAGCTGTGCCTGACCGGGTACACCTGCGGGGACCTGTTTTTGCAGGACAGTCTTCTGCGGTCCGCTGTAAGTCAGCTGGCCGTAATCATGAGAGAGTCGCAGAATCTCGATATCATAGCCTTTGTCGGGCTTCCTATTTTGCATGAAGGAAAGCTTTATAACACGGCCGCGGTTATCAGCGGGGGAAGGCTTCTGGGCATCGTGCCGAAACGGAACATCCCCAACTATTCGGAGTTTTATGAGCTGCGCCATTTTACGCCGGGCAGCTTAAAGCCGGTTTGGGCGGAGTTTTTGGGGCAGAAGGTTCCCATGGGCGCCAACCTTCTGTTTCGGTGCGCCACGGTGCCGGGGCTTGTGCTGGCGGCGGAGATCTGCGAGGACGTGTGGGTTCCCTGTCCGCCCAGCATCAGCCACACCTGCGCCGGGGCCACGGTGATCGCCAACTGTTCGGCCAGCGACGAGACCGTGGGAAAGGACAGCTACCGCACTTCCCTTATTTGCGGCCAGTCGGCCAGGCTGGTGTGCGGCTACATCTATGCCAATGCCGGGGAAGGGGAGTCCACTCAGGATCTGGTGTTCGGCGGCCACAATATAATCGCGGAGAACGGGACATGCCTTAAGATGTCCGGGCGGTTCGGCCATGAGACGATTTACGGGGACCTGGATCTGCAGCGGCTTATAAATGAGCGGCGGAGGATGAACACCCATCCCTCCTCCTGTCTGGACGGGGGCGGGGATTACGTGACCGTGGATTTTAACCTCAGGACAGACCATCTGGAACTGGAACGGTATATCGCGCCCTGTCCCTTTGTGCCCAGTGACGGGGGGGAGAGGAATAAGCGGTGTGAGGAGATTCTCTCCATCCAGGCCATGGGTCTTAAAAAAAGGCTGCAGCACACCGGTGTAAAGCACGCGGTTTTGGGGATCTCAGGGGGGCTTGACTCCACCCTGGCGCTTTTGGTGACGGCCAGGGCATTTGACAGCCTGGCCCTTCCCAGAGACCAGATTCACGCGGTGACCATGCCCTGCTTCGGCACCACGGACAGGACCTACAACAATGCCTGTATCATGACAAAGAGGCTGGGGGCCAGTCTCAGGGAGATTGACATTAAGGAGTCGGTGCTGATGCATTTTCGGGATATCGGGCAGGACCCGGCCAGACACGATGTGACCTATGAGAACGGGCAGGCCAGGGAGAGGACCCAGGTGCTCATGGACGTGGCCAACCAGGTAGGCGGCCTGGTTATCGGAACCGGGGATATGTCGGAGCTGGCCCTGGGGTGGGCCACCTACAACGGGGATCACATGTCCATGTACGGGGTTAACGCGTCGGTGCCCAAGACGCTGGTGCGCCATCTGGTGCGCTACTATGCGGACACCTGCAGGGAGGAGCTTTTGAAGGAAGTGCTTCTGGACGTGCTGGACACGCCTGTGAGTCCGGAGCTTCTGCCGCCGGAGGACGGGGTTATCTCCCAGAAGACGGAGGATCTGGTGGGACCCTATGAGCTCCATGACTTCTTTTTGTACTATATTTTACGGTTCGGATACAGTCCGGCCAGGATCCTCAGGATGGCGGTCCACGCCTTTGGTGACAGCTATCCCCGGGAGGTTATTTTAAAATGGCTGAAGGTGTTTTACAGAAGGTTCTTTTCCCAGCAGTTTAAGCGCTCCTGCCTGCCGGACGGGCCGAAAGTGGGTTCCGTGGCGGTTTCGCCCAGAGGGGATCTGAGGATGCCCAGCGACGCCTGCGGGAACTTGTGGCTTAAGGAGGCGGAAGGGCTGTCATGCGAGACGCCGGGGGAATTGGGATAAACAGTCCGGCCGGTTTCAGGACCGGAAGCGGCAAAGCAGGTGAAAAACGGAGGAATTTATGATCAGCAGCACAGGCAACAGCCAGGTAAAGCAGGTTATCGCTCTCATGAAAAAGGCCAGATTCAGGAGGGAATCCGGCCTTTTTGTGGTGGAAGGGCCCAGAATGTTCGGGGAGCTGGACAAGGACCGCATCGAGAAGATTTTTGTGACAGAACGGTTTCTGGACGACCCAGCGCATCACGGGATGACGGAGGGCATGGAAAAGGGAAAAGTGGAGATAGTAACGGAAGAAGTGCTGAAAGCCATGTCCGATACCCAGACGCCTCAGGGCGTGGCGGCGGTTGTGAGGCAGTATCAATATACTATGAAGGATCTGAAAAACGGCGGTAAGGAGCCGCTTCTGATGATTCTGGAGACCATTCAGGATCCGGGGAATCTGGGCACGATCCTGCGGGCCGGGGAGGGGGCGGGTGTCACCGGGGTGATCATGAACCGGGAGACCGGGGATATCTACAACCCTAAAGTGATCCGGTCCACCATGGGTTCGGTTTTCCGGGTGCCGTTTTTGTACGCGGAGGATTTGCGGGGGACCATGAATGACCTTAAAAAGGACGGGGTGCGGCTGTATGCGGCCCATCTGGACGGCCAAAAGGCGTACGACAAGGAAAATTACAGCGGGCCCTGCGCCTTTTTGGTGGGCAATGAGGCCAAGGGGCTGGAGAAAGAGACGGCAAATCTGGCGGACGCCTGGGTGAGAATCCCTATGGAGGGGAAGGTGGAGTCCTTAAATGCGGCTGTGGCGGCGGCGCTTTTGATGTTTGAGGCGGCAAGGCAGAGGCGGGGATGATTTGTAAAAACGTAAGAAAAACTTCTCTTGATGGAAGCCTTGATATTGTTTATAATAGTCATAAGAGAAATCCGGTGAGCCGGAGAAAAGGAGGGGTTCTATGGCGTCTGTATATTGGATTGTGCTGTTTGTGATCCTGGCGGGCGTGGAAGCGGCTACCATGGCGCTGACTACGGTGTGGTTTGCAGGCGGCGCGTTGGCGGCTTTTTTCGTGGCTAAGGCGGGACTCAGCGTCAATGCACAGCTGTCGGTGTTTGTCCTTGTTTCTTTTGTCCTTCTTATTTTTACCAGACCCTGGGCCCTGCAGCATGTGAACAGACATACTGTCAAGACCAACGCGGACAGCCTGGTGGGGAAGCAGGCGAGAGTTACGGAGGAAGTGAACAATCTTCTCGGCACAGGCACCGCAGTGATCGGCGGCCAGGAGTGGACGGCGAGAACGGAGGATCCGGACAGCGTCTGTCCCGTAGGCAGTAAGGTGGAGATATGCGCCATACAGGGAGTGAAACTGATTGTCAAAGTTGTGAAGGAGGAAGTGTAGGATGGGATTTCTGGTTGGGTTTACAGGTTTTATCGTTTTAGCGATTATTCTTTTGATTATTCTGTCGTCCTGCGTGAAGATCGTTCCCCAGGCTCAGGCCATGGTGGTGGAGCGTCTGGGCGCTTACAGGGAGACGTGGAATGTGGGACTCCATGTGAAAGCGCCGTTTATTGACCGGGTGGCCAAGCGGGTGATTTTGAAGGAGCAGGTGGTGGATTTCGCTCCCCAGCCCGTGATCACCAAGGATAATGTTACCATGCGCATCGACACGGTGGTGTTTTTCCAGATCACGGATCCCAAGCTGTTTACCTACGGCGTTGAGAATCCGATTATGGCCATTGAGAACCTGACGGCCACCACGTTGCGTAATATTATCGGCGATCTGGAACTGGATCAGACGCTGACCTCCAGGGAGACTATCAATACCAAGATGCGGGCGTCTCTGGATGTGGCCACAGACCCGTGGGGCATCAAGGTGAACCGTGTGGAGCTTAAGAATATTATTCCTCCGGCCGCCATTCAGGATGCCATGGAGAAGCAGATGAAGGCTGAGCGTGAGCGCCGTGAGGCCATCCTCAGGGCGGAGGGCGAGAAAAAGTCCACCATACTGGTTGCGGAGGGCAAGAAGGAGTCCGTGATTCTGGACGCCGAGGCTGATAAGCAGTCCGCCATCCTCCGGGCAGAGGCCGAGAAGGAGAAGCGGATCAAGGAGGCCGAAGGCCAGGCAGAGGCCATCTTAAAGATTCAGCAGGCCACGGCGGAGGGCCTGAGATATATTAAGGAGGTGGATGCCGACGAGGCGGTGCTCAGACTTAAGAGTCTGGAGGCATTTGCCAAGGCGGCCGACGGGAAGGCCACCAAGATCATCATCCCCTCGGAGATCCAGGGGCTGGCGGGGCTTGTGGCTTCCGTGAAAGAGATTGCCGGGAATTAAGTGTTTCATTTCTGTGAGAAGGGTGCAGGGCTTTGGTTGAAAGCTTTGCACCCTGTTAAGTCATAAAGGAGGGTTTTTTTGAAACTTCAATTGGATCCTGCAAAAGAGTACGGCCTTGTGCTGGAAGGCGGCGGGGCCAAGGGCTCTTACCAGATAGGGGCGTGGAAGGCCATAAGGGAGGCCGGGATTGACATAAAGGGCATTGCCGGGGCCTCTGTGGGGGCGCTGAACGGGGCTATGATCTGTATGGATGAGCCGGAGAAAGCGGAGTACATCTGGGAGAACATCAGCTATTCCCGGGTTATGGATATTGACGACGGCGTGATGGAAACCGTGCGCCGCCTGGACTGGAAGTCTGTCAATATGGCGGTCCTGGCGGAGGAGGCAAAGAAGGTGCTCAGGGATAAGGGGTTTGATATTACCCCTCTGCGGCAGCTGATACAGGCCGTTGTGGACGAGGAAAAAATACGCAGTTCGGACAGGGACCTCTTTATCACCACCTACTCGGTAAATGACAGGGAACTTCTGACCATTGACGCGAAGAAAGTCCCGGAGGGGGAGATTGGGGATATGCTTATGGCCAGCGCCTATCTTCCGGTGTTTAAGCGGGAGAAGCTGGGAGGAAAACGGTATCTGGACGGCGGCGGGTGGAACAACGTGCCGGTGGACATTCTGCTGGAGGAAGGGTATCGGGATATTATTATTATCCGGATCTACGGGCTGGGCTTTGACTCGGAGAAGGTGACCCAGATTCCGGAGGACGCAAAGGTCTACCATATCGCTCCCCGCCAAAGCCTGGGAGGTCTTCTCCAGTTTGACAAAAAACAGGCGGCAAAGAACATGAGGCTGGGCTATTATGACGCGCTCAGGCTTTTGTACGGCCTTCGGGGAAAGTGGTATTACCTGGATGCGCCGGAGTCGGAAGAGTACTATTTTGAACGCCTTATAGGGGAACTGGAAGTTTTAAAAAAGCTGATTCCGGAGGAAGTTTTAAAAGACTCAGGGGATGTGCAGGAGAGGGACGGCAGCAGGGGATACCGCATGTATACGGAGCAGATATTTCCGAAGCTGGCCAGGCACTGGAAGATGAAGGAGGACTGGGATTACAGGGATCTGTATCTGGCTTTTCTGGAAAACGGGGCCAGAGCCAGGCGGATCGGCCGGTTCCGGGTGTACAGGCCGGGGGAGCTTTTGACGGCGATCCGTCAAAAAATGGAATAATTTTACCGGTAATGCTTGCATATTCATCCGGAATATACTATTATTTTGTATATTCTACAGGCCCGCGGGATAGTACAGAGCGGGATCGATATACAGGACCTTGGAGGGAGGATGTTTGAAATGGACTTAAAAGGAAGAAATTTTCTGACGCTGAAGGATTACACCCCGGAGGAGATCACCTATCTTCTGGATCTGGCAGCCCAGCTGAAGGAGAAGAAGGAAAAGGGCATCCCGGTGGATATGCACAGAGGGAAGAACGTGGCCCTGATTTTTGAGAAGACCAGCACCAGGACCCGTTGCGCCTTTGAGGTGGCAGCTCACGATCTGGGTATGGGAACCACCTATCTGGATCCGTCAGGCTCGCAGATCGGAAAGAAGGAGAGCATTGCCGACACGGCCAGGGTTTTGGGGCGTATGTATGAGGGCATAGAGTACCGCGGTTACGGCCAGGAGATTGTGGAGGAACTGGCCAGACATGCGGGAGTACCGGTGTGGAACGGGCTTACCAACGAGTACCATCCCACTCAGATGCTGGCGGATCTTCTGACTGTCAGAGAGCATCTGGGCAGGTTAAAAGGGGTAAAGCTTGTCTATATGGGGGATGCCCGCTACAATATGGGCAATTCCCTGATGGTGGCCTGCTCCAAGATGGGGCTGGATTTTGTGGCCTGCGCCCCTGAAAAATATTTTCCGGATCCGGAGCTGGTGGAGCAGTGCCGCGGATTTGCCGCCCTGTCAGGGGGATCGGTTACCTTAACGGAAGACGTGGCAGAGGGGACGCGGGGAGCGGACGTGATCTACACAGATGTCTGGGTTTCCATGGGAGAGCCGGATGAGGTGTGGGAAGAGCGGATCCGGGAGCTGACTCCCTACAAGGTGACACAGGCTGTCATGGACAATGCAGGCGAGAAGGCTATTTTCCTGCACTGTCTTCCTGCGTTCCATGACCTGAAGACAAAGATCGGCAGGGAGATGGGGGAACGCTTCCATATAGAAGATATGGAAGTGACGGATGAAGTGTTTGAGTCCGGCAGATCCAAGGTGTTTGATGAGGCGGAGAACCGTATGCATACGATCAAGGCGGTGATGGCCGCTACCCTTGGGATTTAGCGGACAGATTTAGATTCCGGGTTATCCGGGTTAGGAGCGGCGGTTTATGAGATACAGACAGGCAAGAAGGAACAGTCCCAGAAATACATCCCTGATTCTGGACTGGATGCACATTGTTATAGGTATTCTGGTGGTTATCATGGCGGTGGTGGCATTTATCAATCCAGAAAATAACATGATTCTGTTTCCCGTGATCTTTTTTCTGGCAGCGGTGCTGAATATTGTCAATGGAGTGTACCGGTATCAGCAGAGCGGACGGGACAAGAAACGAAAGGCGTCGGCTTTGGGGCTTATAATGATTGCGGTGTTTCTTCTGGCAGTCATGGCCGTCAGCGCCGTCAGCATCTGGAGGCGGGGATGAAAGCGGAGATCATAAAAATGTTAAAGGAGCGGGACGGGTACGTGTCCGGTCAGGAGCTCTGCGGCCGCCTGGGTGTGTCACGGACCGCTGTGTGGAAGGTGATAAAGCAGCTTCAGACAGAGGGGTACGGGATCGAGGCCGTGAGAAACAAGGGGTACCATCTGGCTGATATGACGGACGTGCTCTCTGAGGCGGAGATAAGGAGCTGTATAGAGGGCGGGCCTGTGGGCAGCAGGGTGGTGTATTATGAGGAGACGGATTCCACCAATACCAGGGCCAAGGCTCTGGCCGAGGAGGGCGCCGAGGAAGGGACGCTGGTGGTTGCCGAGAGGCAGAATGCCGGCAAGGGAAGGCGGGGAAGAGGCTGGTCTTCGCCGCCGGGCAGCGGTATCTGGATGAGCATGGTGCTGCGGCCGGATATTGAGCCTTCCCATGCGTCCATGGTGACCCTGGTGGCTGCTTTGGGGGTCTCGGAGGGGATCTTCCAGGTGACGGGAATTATGCCCCAGATAAAGTGGCCCAACGATCTGGTGCTTTCAGGAAAGAAGATCTGCGGGATCCTGACGGAGATGACCACGGAGCTTGACGCTGTCCAGTATGTGGTGGTGGGCATGGGAACCAATGTAAACACAACCGGATTTCCGGAAGAGCTTGAGAAAAAAGCCTCTTCTTTGTACCTGGAGTCAGGGAAACTGTGGAAGCGGGGGCCCCTTATCGGGGCTATGGCCCGGGCTTTGGGAGAGTACTACGAGATATTTATGGATGCGAAGGATTTAAGTCCTCTAAAGGAGACCTACGAAAAGCGCCTGGCCAATCTAAACCGCCAGGTAACGGTTCTGGCGCCAAAAGGATCCTACGGCGGAATTTGCCGGGGGATTGACAGCCAGGGGGAGCTTCTGGTGGAGCTGGAGGACGGGACCGTCAGCCGGGTGATCTCAGGGGAAGTGTCGGTACGGGGGATTTACGGATATGTGTAAGCTGTGTAAAGCAGGATAAATCAGAAACCAAGTCAGAAACCGAAAACGCGCCGCTGGCATCGTTTCAGAAAAAGAAACTGTGCCGGTGATGCGTTTTTTATGAGGATTGTATGTTATGAAGATTGACGCAGAGGGCTGCCCGGATTACGGTACGCCGGGGAAGCTGTACGAAAAACTGCAGGTACTTGAACCTGAGGAGGCGCCCTTTAGCCCGGAAGAAAGGCTGAGGGCTATGGCGGCTCCCCTGCTTGCGTGGTATGAAAGCCACGCCCGCATCCTGCCATGGCGGGAGAGGCCGGAGCCTTACCGGGTGTGGATCTCGGAGATTATGCTGCAGCAGACCAGGGTGGAGGCGGTGAAGCCTTACTTTAACCGGTTTATGGAAGAACTTCCCGATATCAGAGCTCTGGCCCGGGTGGAGGAGGAACGGCTTTTGAAGCTGTGGGAGGGACTTGGATATTATAACCGGGCCAGGAACCTTAAAAAAGCGGCCCAGGTGGTGACGGAAGTTTACGAAGGCTGCCTGCCCCATACCTATGAAGAGCTGTTAAAGCTGCCGGGAATCGGAAGCTACACGGCGGGAGCCATTGCATCTATCGCCTACAATATCCCTGTGCCCGCGGTGGACGGCAATGTGCTTCGGGTACTTTCCAGGCTTTTGGCCAGCAGGGAAGATATTCTCAGGCAGTCGGTGAAGAGGAAGATGGAAGCGTATCTGCAAAACGCCATGCCCCGGGAACGGGCCGGCGACTTTAACCAGAGCCTCATCGAGATCGGGGCCACGGTCTGTGTGCCGGGAGGACCGCCGAAATGCCGGGAGTGTCCCTTATACTCCCTGTGCCTTGGAAGAAAACAGGGGCTTTTAGATTCCATTCCCTATAAAACCCCAAAAAAGCCCAGAAAGGTGGAGGAGAGGACCATCCTTCTTCTGGAGTTTGAGGGCAGGGTTGCCGTTGAAAAGCGGCCCGGTAAAGGGCTTCTTGCTTCTTTGTACCAGTTCCCGAACCTGGAAGGCCGCCTGAAGGAGCGGGAGGTAAAGCAGATTTTGGAGTCTGCGGGCGCCGGGATTAAGCGCGTGGAAGGGGCGGGGGAAGCTAAGCATATTTTCAGCCATGTGGAGTGGCATATGACGGGATACCGGGTGTTTTTGGAAACTGTTCCGCAGGGGAAGTATCTCTTTGCGGACAGGCAGGAGCTTAGGGAAAAATATCCCGTTCCCAATGCATTTTCGGCGTATATAAAAGCGCTGAACGGAGAATCATGAGAGGAGGAAACGCCATGGGCAGAATGCTTTTTGTGGTCAATCCAAGGGCAGGAAAGGCCCGGATTCGAATACATTTTCTGGACATTGTTGATATGTTTGTCAAAGAGGGGTGGGAGGTGGAGGTACACACCACCCAGAAACCTATGGACGCCATGGAAACGGTCAGGCAAAAGGGCGGGGACGTGGACATGGTGATCTGCAGCGGAGGCGACGGCACGTTAAGCGAGACCATCTCAGGCATGGTGCAGCTGGACAATCCCCCTGTTTTGGGATACATTCCCGCAGGTTCCACCAATGATTTTGCCTCCAGCCTGCATATCCCCTCCAATATGTTAAAGGCAGCCCAAAATGCAGTGGGAGGAAAGCCCTATGCCGTGGATATCGGCGGCTTCTGCCGGGAGAGGAATTTTGTCTACGTGGCGGCTTTCGGAATGTTTACGGAGGTGTCCTATATGACTCCCCAGGAGAAGAAAAACCTTTTAGGCCATCAGGCTTACATGCTGGAAGGCATGAAAAGCCTGACCAATATTAAATCCTATGACATGCTGCTGGAATCGGACGAGATGGTCCTTCAGGGGGATTTTATCTTCGGCATGGTGACCAACACCGTAAGCGTGGGAGGCTTTAAGGGGCTGGTGAAAAGGGATGTGGCTCTCAATGACGGGCTTTTTGAGGTTCTGATGATACGGACGCCAAAGACGGCCGCGGAGCTTAAAAATATTTTGTCGTCCATGATTTTGAAGGAGGAGCAGAGCGAGTATGTGTACCGCTTTAAAACCTCCCGGCTCCGGATCACGTTTAAAGAGCCGGCGGACTGGGTTCTGGACGGGGAGTTCGGAGGTTCCAGGACAGAGGTGGAAATCGAAAACCTTGCGAAAAGGATCCGGATTGTGATGCCTGGTGATTTCTGACGAAAACAGAAAATTTTTGGCGCAGAACGAAAAAAAAGGTTGAAAAATCGTATGTTGTAGTATATAATAAGTTAGTTATATATTGTCATCAGAAACCATAAGCGAAAGGGCGTTGTTTGGTGGAAAAAAATATTTTTTTGGAAAAACTGGGCAAACTTGTAGAGGTTGCAAAGGGAAAACACAATGCGC
>JAAWLV010000102.1 GCA_022798105.1 Hungatella sp. | reverse complement strand
ATGCCTGGCATATCTGAACACGAACGGCACACAGCCTGCCTTCCCTCCCTGGCCCCACGACCAAATCCGCCCCATTTGCCCACTCAATAATACAGCAATTTAATATATTTTAATATTTTGTACAAGAGCTCGTTCTTAACACTAAAGTTAATGACATTGGGTGTGAACTGTAACCGGTTATGTTCACAGAAAACAGAAAACAATAATAATCATTGACAAATGAAAAAAAATTGACTATAGTACATACAAGGAAACACAAAAAAGGTTGAGAAGAAGAGGAGTACGCTTAAGAACCCTGTCAGAGATGACCGTCCACCGGCTGTAAGGCGGTCTCAGAACGTGTAGGCGGAAGGTAGCTTCGGAACCGGGACGGTGAAACGGAAAGTAGCCGTCTTCGTCTGGTCAGCGTTAGAGGACCTGAGAGATATATGGTGCAGGGCATCATATAAAAAAGGTGGTACCGCGGAGACATTCGCCCTTTGCATGAGAGATCATGCAGAGGGTGTTTTTGTTTTTCGAAAAGGGAGAGGCCAGGCGGGAAGCCGTAGGCCTGAGATGAGAGGAAGATGAGGGTATGAACAAAAAAAGCGTGGGAAGATCGTCAGGATGTGAGAGCTGCGCAAACTATGTGTATGATGAGGAGTACGGGTATTACGTGTGCGAGGCTGATCTGGATGAAGATGAGATGGCTGGTTTTTTGCTCGATCGCAGATTTGACTGCCCTTATTACCATCCGGGGGACGAATACCTGGTGGTCCGCCATCAGATGTAAGCCTGGCCGCAGCAGGCCGGGAGCCGGTGAACCGTAAAGTCAGGGCTGCTGCTATAACAACCTTTGCTTAAGAACAAATAACAAGAAAGAGAGAAAACAAGATGAAAGAATTGGAAAAAACCTACAATCCTTCTGCCATTGAAGGGAAGCTGTATCAAAAATGGCTGGACAAAAAATATTTTCACGCGGAGCCGAACCCGGACAAGAAGCCTTTTACCATCGTGATGCCGCCGCCGAACATTACGGGGCAACTGCACATGGGCCATGCCCTGGACAACGCCATGCAGGATATTCTGACCCGGTACAAGAGGATGCAGGGGTACGAGGCTCTGTGGCAGCCGGGTACGGATCACGCGGCCATCGCCACGGAGGTGAAGGTGATCGAGAGCCTGAAAAAGCAGGGGATTGAGAAAGCGGATCTGGGCCGGGACGGGTTTCTGGAGAAATGCTGGGACTGGAGGAAAGAGTACGGCGGCAAGATCATCAACCAGCTGCACAAGTTAGGCTCCAGCGCGGACTGGGACAGGGAGCGGTTTACCATGGACGAGGGCTGTTCCCGGGCGGTTCAGGAGGTATTTATCAAGCTGTACAAGAAGGGGGATATTTACAAGGGCTCCCGCATTATCAACTGGTGTCCCGTATGTAAGACTTCCATCTCCGACGCGGAGGTGCTTCACGAGGATCAGGACGGGTTCTTCTGGCATATCAACTATCCCATTGCCGGGGAGGAGGGGCGGTTTGTGGAGATCGCCACCACCAGGCCGGAGACCTTGCTGGGAGATACGGCAGTGGCGGTAAATCCGGAGGATCAGCGGTATCAGGATCTGATCGGAAAGACATTAAAGCTGCCGCTGACAGACAGGGAGATCCCGGTGATCGCGGATTCCTATGTGGACAAGGAGTTTGGGACAGGATGCGTGAAGATCACGCCGGCCCACGACCCCAATGATTTTGAGGTGGGAAAACGGCATGGGCTGGCGGAGCTCCATATTATGAATGACGATGCCACCATCAATCTGCCCGGCAGCAGGTACCACGGTATGGACCGGTATGAGGCCCGGAAGGCTATGGTAGAGGATCTGAAAGAGCTGGGGCTTTTGGTGAAGGTAGTTCCCCATGCCCATGCGGTGGGAATCCATGACAGGTGTAAGACTACAGTGGAGCCTATGGTGAAGCCCCAATGGTTTGTGAGGATGGAGGAGATGGCAAAGCCTGCCATCGAGGCCTTAAAGACAGGGGAACTGAAATTTGTGCCGGAGAGCTTTGGAAAGACCTATCTCCACTGGCTGGAGGGCATTCGGGACTGGTGTATCTCCAGGCAGCTGTGGTGGGGACACAGGATCCCGGCTTACTACTGCGATGAGTGCGGGGAGATTACGGTTAGTGCAGAGAAGCCGGCAGCCTGCCCCAAATGCGGCCGCAGCCGTCTGACCCAGGATGCGGACACTTTAGACACCTGGTTCAGCTCTGCTTTGTGGCCTTTCTCCACGCTGGGGTGGCCGGAGGATACGAAAGATCTGGAATATTTTTATCCCACAGATGTGCTGGTGACAGGGTATGACATCATTTTCTTCTGGGTTATCCGTATGGTATTTTCCGGTATTGAACAGACGGGGAAGCTTCCCTTCCACACGGTGCTGATCCACGGCCTTGTGAGGGATTCCCAGGGGAGGAAGATGAGCAAGTCCCTTGGAAACGGCATTGACCCGTTGGAGGTCATTGAAAAATACGGGGCCGACGCTCTGCGCATGACTCTGCTTACAGGCAATGCCCCGGGCAATGACATGCGGTTCTACTGGGAGCGGGTGGAGAACAGCCGGAATTTTGCCAATAAGATCTGGAATGCTTCCCGGTTTATCATGATGAACATGGAAAAGGCGCCGGGTGCCCGGGCAGAGCTTTCAGACCTTACCATGGCGGATAAGTGGATTCTGTCCAAGGCCAATGCCCTGGCAAAAGAGGTAACGGACAACATGGATCGGTATGAGCTGGGGATCGCCCTTCAGAAAGTGTATGACTTTGTGTGGGAGGAGTTCTGCGACTGGTATATCGAGATGGTGAAGGCCAGGCTGTGGAGCGACGAGGATACCACCAAGGAAGCAGCTGTGTGGACCCTTAAGACGGTGCTCATCCAGTCCTTAAAACTTCTTCACCCCTATATTCCCTTTGTAACGGAGGAGATCTTCTGCAATCTTCAGGAGGAAGAGGAATCCATTATGATCTCCGCCTGGCCGGTTTACCGCCCGGAGTGGGATTTTACCGGGGAGGAGCATGAGGTTGAGACTATGAAGGAGGCTGTCAGGAGTATCCGCAACGTGCGTTCTTCCATGAACGTGCCGCCCAGCAAGAAGGCCAAGGTGTATGTGGTTTCCAAAAAGCAGGAGGTTCTGGATATCTTTGAGAGGGGAAAAGCGTTTTTCGCCATGCTGGGTTATGCGAGCGAGGTGGTGCTCCAGAAAGATAAGGCGGGGATCGGGGATGATGCGGTGTCCGCGGTGATCCATCAGGCGAATATCTACATGCCTTTTGCGGAGCTGGTGGATCTGGACAAAGAGATCGAGCGGCTTAAAAAGGAGGAGGAGCGGCTTTCCAAAGAACTGGCCAGGGTAGACGGAATGCTGAACAACGAAAAATTCGTGAGCCGGGCACCAAAGGACAAGATCGACCAGGAGAGGGAGAAACAGGCAAAGTACCGGCAGATGATGGAGCAGGTGAAGGAAAGGCTTTCCCAGCTCTCAAAATAGGCAGAAAACAGAATGTATCCAAAACGGCTTAGGCCGTAAAAGTCAGGGATTGTCTTAAGGGCAGTCCCTGTTGGTTTAAAATAGGTTATGTCACTTTATGTGAAATTTTTTCGAAAAAAAAAGGTTGCATATTGGTTTACATATATTATAATAAAACATAGGCCGCAGACAGAGGCTGACGACAAAAGAGAGGGACTATGACAGAGGCAGAGAAGTATTTGGATGAAATTCCCATGTGGGCGTCAAAGAAAAACAGCCTTCAGGATATAAGATGTTTTTTAGAGAGAATGGGTAACCCGGACAGGGCCATGAATGTTATTCATGTGGCCGGGACCAACGGGAAAGGTTCCGTCTGCGCTTATCTGATTTCCATATTAAAGCAGGCAGGGTACCATACTGCGGCCTTTATTTCCCCCCATCTGATCCATGTAAGAGAACGGTTTCTTCACGACGGGAGGCCGGCGGGGGAGACTGAGTTTCTTCGGGCCTTTGAGCATGTAAAGGAACTGTCACAGGTTATGGCGGCAGAAGGATATGCCAGACCTGCTTATTTTGAATTTCTGTTTTATATGTTTATGGACATGGGAAGGCAGTGGAAGCCGGATTTCGTGATTCTGGAGACCGGGCTTGGAGGGCTTCTTGACACGACAAACACAGTGGAACACCCTCTTCTTACGGTGATCACTTCCATCAGCATGGATCATATGCAGTACCTGGGAGATACGGTTCAAACGATTGCGGCACAGAAAGCCGGGATTTTAAAACCGGGCGTACCCGTGGTTTACGACGGCAGCTGCCGGGAGAGCAGACAGGTTATCGAGGAGAGGGCAGAAGTACTTTGCTGCCCTGCGTATCCGGTTGCAGATGAGGATTTGAAGTTTGGCGGCAGAGGTAGCCTGGGCATCCGGGGGACGGTGAAGGCAGGGACAAAAACCGTGGAGCTTTTGATCCCTTCCCGGGCCGATTACCAGCTTATGAATGCCGCGCTGGCATTCAGGGCGGCACAGGTTATAGACCGGGACGGGAGGTTTAAAGTTTCTGTCAAAGCCGCGGCAGCAGGCATCAGGACAAGCAGATGGCCCGGACGGATGGAGGAGGTGCTGCCGGGAGTTTTTCTGGACGGCGCCCACAATGAGGGAGGCATGGAAGCCCTGGCCCGGAATATCGCGGCGATGCAGAGGGAAAGCGGAAAACCGGTGTCCCTGATGTTCGGCGTTGTGGGGGACAAGGAATACCGTAAGATGATCCGAAAGCTCTGCGGTCAGGTGGACGTCAGTCATGTGACGGTTGCACAGATGGATACGGAGCGCAGCGTTGGGGCGGCGGTTCTGGCAGAAGAATTTCGGGAGAGTCTTGGCTGTCCTGTGGAGGCTTTCGATACGGTTAAGGACGGATGGAAGTGCTTTCTCCGAAATAAGGGGGAGGGATTGGCCTTTTGCGCCGGTTCTCTTTACCTGGCAGGCGAGGTGAAAGCGCTGCTGGATGGTTACTGTTTGCAGGGCACCAGTGAACAGTAACGCTGGATGAAGAATCAGGCGGATGAGGATACAGATTACCGTTGACAGGGTGAAAGAAAAGGGATGTGGAAGACATGATTGATTTTGACGAAGAGTTAAGCTATTATAAACCCAGCCTGGAGATAGAGGCCATAGAGGACGCCATTGTAAAAAACGATCTGACGGATATGACGGATATTATGATGGAACTGATCAAAGAGAGAAAAGAGTAGTTATATGGATTATGCAAACAGATGCCAGCGTATAGCCAACGGTTACTACAACCAGGGGCTTGAGAAGGCGAAGATACGGGATCTGACAGGTGCGGCGGAATGTCTCAAAAAGAGTCTTCATTTTCATAAGTATCAGACAGATGCCAGGAATCTTCTGGGACTGATTTACTATGAGATGGGGGAGACGGCGGAAAGTCTGGCACAGTGGATTATCAGCCTGAACCTGCAGCCGGAGGGCAACAGGGCTTCGGAGTACATCCACAGGATACAGGGAAAGCTGGGGCGGCTGGAGGCGGAAAGTCAGAACATCAGGAAGTACAACCAGTCCCTGGGACTGGCCCAGTCGGGCAATGATGATCTGGCTATTTTGCAGCTGAACCGGGTGGTGGAGTTTAACCCTCACTTTGTTAAAGCCCATCTGGTGCTTGCCCTTTTGTACATGAGGCGGGGAGATTATACCAAGGCGGGAAAGTCTCTGTACAAAGTGCTGCAGATTGACAAAAACCATCCCAAGGCTCAGTGGTACATGTCCATTACCAAGGCTCACACAGGTAAGGCTGAGGTGGAGCGGAAAAAGCTCAACAACGCCTTTTCCCACAGGCAGATGCAGGATGACGACATTATTCTTCCGCCCACATATAAAGAGACCACGGGATGGATCACCATTATCAATATTACCGTGGGGCTGCTTTTAGGCGCTGCGGTGATCTGGTTTTTGGTGATGCCGGCTATGGAACGGCAGCTGAACCATCGGCATAATCAGGAGATGACGAAGGTGCTTGAGCAGGTGAACCAGAAAAGCCTTGCCATGGACATGCTGGAGGAGGAGAAAGCCGCTTTGGAGGCGGAGCGAAACGATGCCGTGACGAATCTCCAGGCAATGGAGGATACAGAGCAGGGCGTGATTTTGCAGTATCAGCGCCTTGTGCAGATTTTAAAAGCCCGGGAAGCCCAGGATATGAACACGGTGGTAACCGTCTATTCAGATATGGACAGGTCGCTGATCACGGATGAGGTGTCCATGGCAGCGGTGGCAGAACTTGAAAGCTACATGGAGACAGAAGGGTATCAGATCCTGGCGGATCTGGGAAACGGTGCCAGGGACGGAGGAAACCAGGATGCAGCTTTGGATTTTTACCAGAAAAGCCTGAATGTTAAGGGAGATAATCCTCAGGTAATATACGATATGGCAATGATCTACCAGGCTAAGGAGGAGCGGGATCAGGCCAATGAACTGTTCGGCCAGGTGATTATGAACTATCCCAACACAGAACTGGCCAACCTGGCCAAGGCGGCGAGAGGGTACTAAGGATCCGAATAAGAATGACGAGACACTACAAAAGATAATTTTTGCGGTGTCTTTTTGTTACTTTGAAAGTTCATCGCCGCAGGCGCTCCTCACCGGACGTACGGAGGATTACTCTGAAAGTCCGCAGCCGTGTTTTTCTGCGGGTGTTTGGGAGACGCACGTTTTTATTCACCAGGATGCCGCATATAGACGGGGGTATGAAATAGAAGGTATGAAATAGAAGGAGAGGGTTTGGACATGGCGGAACAAACATTCACATATGAGGCAAGGGGGCAGGTGCTGGTAATTCATCTGCCGAAAGAACTGGATCACCACAATTGCAGGAATCTCCGGTATGAGACAGATCTTTTGCTGGCGGAGAACTATATCAATAAAATCGTTTTTGATTTTTCCAGGACTGTGTTTATGGACTCCTCGGGCATTGGGATTGTGCTGAACCGGTACAAGCAGATGGAGCGCAGCGGGGGAAAGGTGGCTATCTGCGGGGCCGGGGCTCAGATCATGCGGGTGCTGACCATAGGGGGGATCGGGAAACTGGTGCCCCGGTATGATTCGATGGAAGCGGCTGTTGCGGGATGACGGGAAGAAAGGAAGGGCGGACGATGGTTGGAGACGGAAGCAGTGCAGGGGAAGCGGTAAGGGACGAAGAAAGGGGGCGGCTTATGGAAGGAGCGGTGAGAAACGATGAGCAAAAAAAAGGCGGCGAAGACAGGGAAACGCTGTACATGGAGATAGAGAGCAGGTCAAGAAACGAGGAGTTTGCCAGGGTGGCGGCGGCTGTATTTATCAGCCGCCTTGACCCTACCCTGGAGGAGATTGATGATGTAAAAACTGCCGTGTCCGAGGCGGTGACCAATGCGGTGATTCACGGGTACGGCAAACAAGATGGGATCATTTACATACAGGTGATTATAGAGGGGCAGACTGTTTCTGTGGAGGTGCGGGATAAAGGGGCAGGTATAGCGGATGTAAAAAAAGCCATGGAGCCTATGTACACCACAGATACCACAGGTGAGAGATCCGGCATGGGCTTCTCTTTTATGGAAGCTTTTATGGACGATGTGCAGGTTATCTCCGCACCCGGACAGGGCACCTGTGTGACGATGAAGAAACGTATAGGCAGGTGAATGCCATGGACGAGACGATGAACTTGATTGACAGGGCACACCAGGGGGATAAAGGGGCCAGGGATCAGCTGGTCCTGGACAACATGGGACTGATCTGGAGCATCGTCCGGAGATTTGCAGGGCGCGGGTATGAGCTGGAGGATCTGTTTCAGATCGGAAGCATCGGCCTTATTAAGGCTATTGATAAGTTTGATTTGTCCTATGAGGTAAGATTTTCCACCTATGCGGTGCCCATGATCATGGGGGAGGTGAAGCGGTTTCTCAGGGATGACGGGATGATCAAGGTGAGCCGCTCCCTAAAGGAAATGGGAATGAAAGCCAGGATTGCCAGGGAGAGCCTTACATACTCCCTGGGCAGGGAGCCTACGGTGGAGGAGATTGCCAAGGAGATTGGGGTCAGCAAGGAGGAGGTGGCAGCATCCATGGAGGCGGGGGCGGAAGTAGAATCCCTTTACAAGGCAATCCAAAAAGAAGGGGAAAGCGGGCTGTGCCTGATGGATAAGATTGAGGACGAGAACCAGGATCAGGAGCATCTTTTGAACCGGATGGTTTTAAAGGATCTTATCGGGGGCCTTTCCGAGAAGGACAGGGAGATTATTTTGCGGCGGTATTATGAAAATCAGACCCAGACAGAGGTGGCCAAGGCCTTAAACATTTCCCAGGTTCAGGTGTCGCGCCTGGAAAAACGGATCCTAAAGCAGATGCGGGAACGTTTTTAGAGACGCGTAAAGACAAAAGGAAAATTTTTTGCCGAATAATTTTCGGCCAAGATGCCATACTATTGTTGAAATAAGAAGAATGGATGTGAGATAGTATGGGATTTTTAAAGCATTTGTGGGGATTTTTATTTGCCCTGGCCCTAGTCCTCATTGCCGGCGGCGTTGTGTGGTATGTGCTGTTTTACAACGGACAGAGGGATTATACCGGGGGAATGCTGGTGCAGTTTTTTGACATGGCAAGGGGGATGGTGTGATATGGGAAAATACCTGTGCTTAAGACAGCCCCGGTTTACGGAAATGTACTCAGAGGAGGATGGAGGATGGGAAAAAGCCTGTATCTGAAACTGAACCAGATTTCCGAGGTTCATGAAAAGGATGTGTACCTGAAAGATATAGCGACTCTTTACAGCGACGATTCGGCGGTGCTGAACAAGTGCCTGGCGCTGAGGGTTAAGAAGATTTCTTCGGACAGGGATCACCGGTATGTGGGAAGCGTTCTGGATGTGATTCGGCTGATTTCGGAGACGGATCCTTCCATTCAGGTGGAGAATCTGGGGGAACAGGATTTTATCATTGATTACCAGAAGCCCAAATCCCCAAAGCTTGTGTGGGAGTGGATCAAGACAGGCTTTGTGTGCATTATCTGCTTTTGCGGCGCGGCATTTGCCATTATGACCTTTAACAATGACGCCAGCGTGACGGATGTGTTCCGGGAAGTTTACCGTATGGTTTTAGGGTATGAGGCAGGGGAGTTTACAGTGCTGGAGCTGTCCTATTCTGTGGGTCTGGCTTTGGGGGTTATCCTGTTTTTTAACCATTTCTGCGCCTGGAAGGTGAACACGGATCCTACGCCTCTGGAGGTGGAGATGCGTCTGTATGAGGACAATATTTCCAAGACCGTGATCCAGAATGACGGGAGAAAGGAGTCTGGTATTGATGTCAGTTAAGCTTGCTTTCCTGGCTGTGTTCGGGCTGTGCGCCGGGGGCGTTATTGCTGCCGGCGTGTTTGCGTTTCTGGCTATTATCGGCGTGTTTCCCAGGCTCATAGGAAAAACCGGGACAAAGAGGCATATTATGCTGTATGAGACCTTTATTATACTGGGTGGAATTGGGGGAAACGGGCTGGATTTGTTTGAGTTTCCTGTGCCTGTGGGAGGAAAGTGGGCTCTGGCCGTGTTTGGGACGGCGGTGGGTATCTTTGTGGGATGCCTGGTGATGTCCCTGGCAGAGACTCTGAAAACCCTGCCGGTGATCAACCGGAGGATCCATCTGTCAGTGGGACTTCCGTATGTGATTCTGGCTATTGGGCTGGGAAAACTGCTGGGGTCAGTTTTGTATTTTTCTGCAGGGATGGGGATGTGATAAAAGGTGTGCTAATTAGGTTGCTGTTCACTGGCGCCCGGCGGGAGTGTGAACCAATGTGATAAACTTAAGTGAATCCTGCTTTTGCCCGTGAGGAACCATCTTATGTACTCTCGGAGTCTCTTTGTGCCTGATTTTGTGAGATGATTTTTTGTCAGATGTGCATAAATTTATGAGGCGTATGTGGAACATACGTTGATTAAATTTATGTGCATATGGCCAAAAATCAGCCAATCTGCCACAAAGGCAGGTGCAGGAGAGATTCCAAGAGTACATATCTTATGTCAGGGGGAATTTTGCCGTGGAGCAAAGGCCTGCTTTCAGGGGCTTTGCGGAATGTTTGGCAAAGCTGAATACGGACTGGAGATGGTTCCTTACGGGCCAGCGGAAATATTGAGTTTATGACATTGCTATTGCTGTATTGTTGAGTGAGTAACGTTGGGACGGGGATTGTCGTGGTCCAGTCAGAGAAGGAGGGATGTCCCGTCCGTGTTCAGATATGCCAAACATTCCGATGAGCCCTTAAAGCGGAAATCAGTCGGG
>JAAWLV010000101.1 GCA_022798105.1 Hungatella sp. | reverse complement strand
GGATACCCAGGACATCATCTGCTCCATGGACAGCTTGGTCTGGCCGTAGCAGTTGGTGGGGACGGTCTTGTCGGTCTCCAGGATGGGCACCTGCTCCGGCTCGCCGTAGGTGGCGGCGGTGGAGGAAAAGACAATCTTGTCCACCCCGTGGGCCACCATGGCCTGGAGCAGTACCATCGTGCCGTGGAGATTGTTGTCATAGTATTTCAGGGGGTCAGACATGGACTCGCCCACCTGGGAGGAAGCGGCAAAGTGAATCACCCCGTCGATTTTTTCCGCCTGGAACAGCACATCCAGAGCGGCCCGGTCCCGGATGTCCAGCTGGTAGAACCGGGCCTTGGGGTGGACAGCGGCTCGGAAGCCGGTCTGGAGATTGTCGGCCACCACTACGTCCCGGCCAGCGTTGATGAGTTCATAAACCGTGTGAGAGCCGATGTAGCCGGCTCCACCTAATACGAGAATCGCCATAGCAAGTTCCTCCTTCTTATCCCGCTACCACGCAGCCGCCCTGGGGACGGACGCGCAGGGTATGACATTTTCCTTCGCCCACAGCCCGTTCCATACCGGCTTTGAAGCCGTCCAGCATGTCATTGGGCACAAAGGCTTGAATCGTTCCGCCGAAGCCGCCGCCGTGGACCCGGATAGCTCCCGCTCCTCCCAGCAGCTGCCGGCCCAAGTTTAGGGCAACGGACACCGCCTGGGCCTGGGGTGCGGAAGGGGACCAGACATTTTGCAGCAGCAGCTCGGAGGACAGCCCGGACTGGTTCACCAAGAACAAAAAGCGGTCAAAGTCCCCCACTTTCAGAGCCTGCGTCTCCAGAACAGCCCTGCGGTCGTCCTCATAGAAGTGCATGGCCCGCAGGACAGCCCGGTCGCCGCATTCCTTCCGAAGGGCAAGGAAGTTTTTATAGATTTCTCCCTCCGGCACCTCCCGCAGGACCTTCTTCTGGAAATAAGCGGCCACCGCCCCCATTTCCCTGGTAATGTCGGCGTAGTCGTCGGTCAAGTCGCCGTGGTTGGAGCCAGTATCCACAATGCACAAAGTATGCCCGGAGCAGGCAAAATCATAATCCACCTGCTCCACAACCGGGTTGGCCGGGTCGGCGAAGTCGATGGCCACCGCTCCGCCCACCGAGGAGCCCATTTGGTCCAGCAGGCCGCAGGGCTTGCCGAAGTAGATGTTTTCCGCATACTGGCCGATTTTTGCAATTTCCACAGCATCCAGGGCACCACCGCAACAGAAATAGTTGAGAATATTTCCCAGGAGCGTCTCATAGGCGGCGGAGGAACTAAGGCCGGAGCCGGACAGCACGTTGGAGGTCACATAGGCGTCGAAGCCAGCCAGCGGATAGCCCAGCTCTTGAACTTTTGCAGCCATGCCTCGAATGAGGGCGGTTGTGGTGTTTTTCTCCTCCTCCCTGGGGAGCAGGCTGTCCAGGTTCACCTCCAGAAGGGGGTAGCCCTCGGACTGAATCCGGATCACATTCCTCCCGCTGGGGGCGGCGCAGCCCAGCATATCCAGGTCCACACTGCCGCACAGCGCATGTCCGTGCTGGTGGTCGGTGTGGTTGCCGCCGATCTCGGTGCGGCCCGGGCCGCTGAACAAAGCGGCTGGAACGCTGCCATCTAGGGTGAAAGTATCCATAAACATCCGAACGGCTTGGCATGCTCGTTCACAAGCACTGTCTAAACTGGCAGATGTTCCGTTCGAAGCATACAGTCGAGCAAGGGAATCATCATAGGTTCCAATCTGCAATTCATGGACGAGAGATTTACAAGGAATCAAGGGAATACCTCCCTATCTTTTTTATTTTGGACGGTTTATAAGGGCCTTTTAGTTGACTTCATTGATTTTAGAGTTTTTTTGTGATATAATCGGCTTACGCTAGATGGGATGTGCTAATTGAGAGTTATTATCTTTGGCACTCGAAAAAGAAATGGGGTTATCAGGCATGGATAAAATGGACAATTTCTCCTTTTCCGTCTTCCCAAATGAAGAATTATTAAACTTCAGATTATTTCAGACTGGTTGGGAACAGTGTACCCCTCTCCATTCCTTTGGACCATTTATCCGGAACCATTACCTATTTCACTATGTGATTTCTGGTCGAGGTTTTTTGGATGCCACTGCGGCAGATGGAACTGTCCAACGATATGACCTGGAAGCTGGACAGGGGTTTCTGATTTCTCCTGGTCAAATCAACATGTACAGTGCGGACCAGGTGGAACCTTGGAAATATGTTTGGCTGGAATTTGACGGTCTGCGGGCAACTGAGTATCTAAATGATGCAGGGCTGAGTGCGATACAGCCAATTTATCGGCCCAAGGGTATGGAACAGTCGGAGCAGGTACGGGATATTATGCTGTATATTGCCGACCATTCCAAAGATTCAACGCTTTGCTTAATTGGCCATCTGTGTCTCTTTTTGGATGCACTGATCCAATCCTCCTCCACACGGCAGGAGACACACCAGACGCAGCTTCGGGACTTTTATGTGCAGGAAGCGATCAGTTATATGGAACTTCATTACCAGCGCAATATAACAGTTGAGGAAATTGCGAATGCATGCCGGCTCAATCGAAGTTATTTCAGCAAGCTTTTCAAGGAGAAAAAGGGGGTGCCCCCTCAAGAATTCCTAATCCGCCTGCGTCTGACAAAAGCAGCAGATTTAATGAGAAATACATCCATGGCAATCAGCGACATTTCCGCTTCATGCGGTTATCCCAATCAACTCCAATTTTCCAAAGCCTTCAAACAGCGTTACGGCGTATCGCCTCGTGAATGGCGGTCTCAAAACAAACTATATGGAAAAACCTGAATCAAGCTGGCGCTAAACGCAATTTGTTTCGCGCCAGCTTGATTTGGTTGCCGTTATTCCGCCTCAAGATAGAGCTGTAAAGCCTGATAATCTCCCAATATGATTGGAAGCGGCCAGCCTACCTGCATCAGCACAGCTCCAAGCCAGCTTCCTTCTCCGTTGATCCGATAGCGCAGCTTCGCCTCCAAGCCTTTGATGCGCAGCGTCAGAAAAGGAGGCGCGCTGCGGAAGGATCCAGTGACCAGGCTGACCAGGGCCTCGCGCCGGTCATGGGAAACATGCTCCCATGCGGTGTAGGAGCCGTTCTGGAAGGGGTCGCTGAGCCGGTAATAGTCCCCGTCCTGAATCAGGTCATAGTGTTCCTTGAAGAATGCCGTCTGCCGTCTGATGGTCTCCTTTTCATCCGGAGTACATTTGCTCAGATCCATCTCATAGCCGAAGGTGCCGTGCATGGCTACCACCCCGCGGGTCTCCATGGGAGTGATGCGGCTGGTTACGGTATTGGGGACAGCGGAAACATGAGCCCCCATTGTAGATACAGGGTAGCAGAAAGAGGTGCCATACTGGATGTGCAGGCGGTCCACCGCGTCGGTGTTGTCGCTGCACCAGATTTGAGGGGTGTAATAGAGCATACCGCCATCAAACCGGCCGCCGCCGCCGCAGCACCCTTCTATAAGGATATCAGGGAAATCCCGCCGCAGGCGTTCCGCAAAATCATACACGCCCAAAACATACCGGTGATAGACCTCTCCCTGCCGTTCCGGGGGAAGCTCGGCAGACCAGACCTCCGTGAGGCTGCGGTTCATGTCCCACTTCACATAGGAGATATCGGCGCTGGAAAGAGCTTTTTTAATTTGGCTGTAGATATGATCCCGAATTTCAGCGCGAGAGAAATCCAGCACCAGCTGATTACGGCTCCGGGAAGGCTTGCGGCCTGGTACGTTCAAGGCCCAGTCCGGGTGGGCGCGGTAGAGGTCGCTGTCCTCATTGACCATCTCCGGCTCAATCCAAATGCCAAATTCCATACCCAAGTCTTTAATCCGGGCCACCAGGGCCTCCAACCCCCCTGGGAGCTTTTCCTCATTCACATACCAGTCCCCGAGGCCGGCGTTGTCATCATTCCGGGCGCCAAACCAACCGTCATCCATGACAAACAGCTCCAGGCCCAGCTTGGGGGCATCTTGAGCAATCTCCACCAGCCGGTCTGCGGTGAAGTACATCTCGGTGGCCTCCCAGTGGTTGATAAGCACTGGCTTGCGGCGTCCGGCCCAGGGATCACGAATCAGATCCCGGCGGATCGCCCGATGGAACAGGCGGCTCATCTGTCCAAATCCGGAAGGGGAGCAGACCATGGCCGCCTCGGGAGCGGTGAAGGCCATACCCGGCTCCAGCGTCCAGCTGAACTGGTAGGGGTTGAGCCCCATTACCAGGCGGGAGTTGGTAAACTGATCCACCTCCGCCATCGCCTGGAAATTGCCGCTGTATAACAGCATGGCTCCGTAGCACAGGCCGTAGTCCTCGTTGGCCTCATGCCCGCACAGGACAACAAAGGGGTTGTGCTGATGGCTGGAAGCGCCGCGGACACTGTCCACTCCCTGTATCCCCGGGTGTAAGGGGACGCGGCTGGGGCAGCGCTCCATCACATGGGCCCCATTGAAGGTGATCATATCCAGGTCGGAGTGTACAAAATCCAGGCACAGGGAGGCGCACCGGCACAGACGAACCGTCTCAGTGCCGGTATTTTTTACCCGGACAGCACGGGTGATGAGGTCATACTCCTCCAAAACGCCATAGAGCAGTTCCACTTCTACCTGAGCGGCCGCATCCCGCAGGAGGATAGAGAGCGTCTCCCACTCCTCCTCGTTGCCGTAAAAGGCGGGCAGGCCCTCCAGGCTGTATTTTCCCTTCCGAATCGCAGCGCTTACATACCGCAGGTCTGCTGTGCGGCTCCCGTTGGGGAGTTCCAGCTCGATGGAAGGCAGACGGAAGTCCCCCACGCCGCAGGTGGAGTACTCCTGCGGAAAGGTATCCAGAGAAAATGTGCGGTTGCCGCCCGCTTCGTTGGGGTTGGGCGAAAAACCGCGGTCTTTACAGCGAAGAAGATAGGACAGATCCTCCCCCTCCAGCCTCGGCCCGTAGTAGGCATGAAGCAGTATGTGGTAATCCCATACTGTCATCTGGTATGTGGTGTTTTTGGTGTGCAGGGAGTAGGTTTTATTCTGTGCGTCGTAAAGGACCATAGCGAAGTGCCTCCTTGAGCAAATTGTAGTCATTTAGGGTGGCAGCCCCGGACAGTAAAATTACCGCCGGGGCTGTCTGGAAAAGGGGGAGGTAAAAGAAATTGAATTATTTGCCGCCGGTACCGGCAATGCCTTCCACAAACTGGCGCTGGAAAATCAGATACAGGACGATCATAGGCAGCATCGCCAGCAGGGAGCCGGCCATCAGCATGGGGAAGTCGGTGGTGTTCATGCCCCGCAGGGTGGCCAGGCCGGCGGAGAGGGTAAACTTGGTCACGTCATTGTTGACGATCTGAGGCCACATCAGGTCGCCGTAGGCGAATACGGCGGTGAAGATGGTCAGGGCGGCCACGGAGGTGCCAGTGAGAGGGAACATGACCTTATAGAAGGTCTGCCATTGGTTGCAGCCGTCCAGATAGGCGGCCTCGCCCACCTCGTCGGGAATGCTCATGTAGGTCTGCCGCAGGAAGAACACGCCGAAGGCGCTGACGATACCCGGGAAAACCAAGGCGAAGATGGTGTTGGCCATTCCCATTTTAGCGACCATCTGGTACTGAGGGATCAGGAAAATCTGGCTGGGCAGGGACATCTGCACCAGGATCACGGTGAACAGCAGCCCCTTGCCGCGGAACTTCAGCTTGGCAAAAGCGTAGCCCGCCATGGAACTGAAGGCGACCGCGCAGACCACCCGGAAGAAGACCAGCAGAATGGTGTTCCAGTACAGCTTGACAAAGGGCAGGTTGTTGAGGACCTCCTTGTACTTGTCCAGCCGGAAAGCGGAGGGGAAGATGGTGGCCGGGATGCTCATGCTTTCGGGCACCGTCTTAAAGCTGGTGAAGAACATCCACAGGAAGGGGAAGATCATAATGAGGGAGCCAAGGATCAGAAAGAAGTAAACGAGGAACTTGCTTGCCTTGCTTGATTTCATTATCGAGCCCTCCTTAAATGTCATAGGTGACCCACTTCTTCTGGCCCCAGAACTGGATCAGGGTCACAAGGAGGATCAGGCCAACGGTCCAGATGACAATGGCGGAGCCGTAGCCGCGGTCGCCGGCCACAAAGGACGAGCGGTAGAACAGATACATCAGGCTCTGCATATCGGCCATGGCCGGGTTGGTGTCATCGGACATCATGTAGATCAGGTCGTAGACCTTCATGGAGGCCATCAGGCGCATGATGAGCACAGAGAACAGCGAGGGGGAGATCATGGGCACGGTGATGGTGAAGAACTGGCGGATCTTACCGGCGCCATCGATGCTGTTGGCCTCATACAGGGTCCTTGGGATATTCTGAAGGCCAGCCAGCAGAAGCACCGCGTCATAGCCCACGCTGCTCCACACGGAGACGATGGCCACCGCCAGCACGGCGGTCTTGGGATTGGTGATCCACTGGATGTTGGTTCCCAGAATCTGGTTCAGAATGCCATACTGGCCGTTGAAGATCCACTGCCACACCATGGCGATGGCAGCGGGGGCGCAGACCAGGGGCAGGAAGAAGATGGTGCGGAAACCGCCCTTGAACTTCACCTTGGTGTTCAGCAGCATGGCTACGAACAGGGCCAGGATCATGCCCACAGGCACGGTGAGTACGCAGAACCAGACGGTGTTCCAGGTGGCTTTCCAGAACTCGGTGTTGCCGAACATATCCACATAGTTCTGGACGCCGATGAATTTATAGTGGCCGAAGCCCAGATGCTCGCAGAAGCTGGTATAGATGGTCTGGATGAAAGGCCAGATATTCAGGATAAACAGGCCGATGATGGTAGGGGCCACCATGATCCAGCCCCAGTTTTCTTCCCGGCGCTCGGCGGCGGACAGCCTAGGTTTTTTCACAGTACGCCCTCCTCTCAATTACCGGCCAATTTATTGGCGGTCTCAGTGTTGACGATGTTTTCGATCTTCTCCAGACCGGCATCCACGTCCTGATTGCCGGCGTAAATCTGGTTCAGCACGTCCAGGACCTGGCTCTTCCAGTGGGGGCTGGCGGAGTTGTAGGGCACCTGGATGGCGTAGTCGAACTGCTCAAAGATGCAATCCACATCGATCTTATAGTCGAACTTGTCCCAGGCCTCCCGCCAGCTCTCCTCGGTGCCCAGATAGGCGGGGATGGCCGCGCCGGACCGGCCCTGGATCAGCTGGGCCTCCTCGGTGCCGAAGAACTTGATGACGTCCAGGGCGATGTCCTTATGTTTGCCGTGCGCGCCGGTGGAGTAGCACAAACCGTTAGACATGCAGGCCCGGCCATCCTGATCCAGGCTCTCGTCGGTGTGGACAGGGTTGGGGGCCTTGGGCAGCTTGGCAATGTCCCATTTGCCGTCCATCTGGGGGTTGTTCTCAATGGCGCCCAGCAGGCTCCAAGAGCCCTCCATGAACATGGCGCCCTTCTCAGACCAGAAGGTGGAGCCCGCGCCGTTCTGGGTGAAGAAGGTCTGGTCGGGACACCAGTCTTCTTTCTGCATCCCAATGTAGAACTCCATAGCCTCCTTGCCGCCGGGCTGGTTGAAGCCGGAGGTGGTCTTGTCGGCGCTGAGGATGTAGCCGCCGTTCTGGTAGACGTAGGACCAGTAGCCCAGCTGGTCATCCAGATAGGCCAGATAGCCGTAGTTGCCGGTGGCATCATAGATCTTCTGAGAAGCGTCCACCAGGTCGTCCCAGGTCCAGTCGTCGTTGGGATACGCCACGCCGGCCTGATCGAACATCTCCTTGTTGTAGACCAGCACACCGTTGTCCTTATCCTTGGGCACGCCGTAGTAGCGCCCGTTGGAGCCGCTGATGTTGCCCAGGGAAATTTCGGAGAAGTGGTTCTGATAGTAACCGCCCTCCACATCATCGTAGAGGTCGGTCACATCGGCCAGCATACCAAAGTCGGCATAGTACAGCAGCTGGTTGGTGTGCATCCAGAAGATGTCCGGCAGGGTGTTGGACTCGGCGGCGGCCTCCAGCTTGGTCCAATACTCGTTCCAGCTGACGATCTGCACGTCAATGACTACATCAGGGTGCTGGGCGGTGTAGGCATCGCACATGGCCTGCATACCCGGCTGCTGGGCCGTGTCCCAGATCTGGAAGGTCAGGTGGGTCTTTCCATCAGAGGAACCACACCCAACCATTGACAGCAGCAGCGCAGCGAGCAGGGCTGCTGCCATCATGCGGGGGATTTTTTTCATAACTCCACATCCTTTCCTTTTTCTGCGCTGCAACACATTCACCCAACGCAGTTTTGTTTATCTTAATATGAAAGTCTTCTTTTTGTAAATGTCGCCTTGTGTTTAGAATATTTTCTTATGTCGCTAAAATCGCTTTATACATAGATTGAAACACATCACACCATATTTCGGGTCAAAATCGTCAAAATATAGAAAATCATCCTCTTTTCTTGTGTATATTTACTAAAATATATTTTATAAAGGTAAGGAGTCAATTTTTTATTTGATCATTAGAACCCCCCTCATCCTTCAGAGTATGCTAAAATGCAGACAGACGCTTGAAGCGAAACAGAAAGTATGATATCCTCTTGTCCAATAAATCGTTCTGTATCGTATAGAATTGAAGGAGGAGCAACAATATGTTTTTCAATAGTGATTACAATGACCTCATGCCTCCATTCTCAGAGCAAGAGGACGCCTCCGCTGAAAAAGCGGGCTTTTCCTGTTTCTTTGACCTTTTAGGGCGTAACTGCGGTACGTTGCTGAAAGTAAACCTTCTGTTTCTGCTGAGCTGCATTCCAATCGTTACCATTCCCCTCAGCCTTTTTGCGCTCAACCAGGTCGTGGGTAGGATCGTGCAGGATCAGCCGATCAGATGTCTCCAGATATATGGGGAAACATTCCGGCGCAAATGGAAGCAGAGCTATTTTGCCTTTGTGCTGACAGCAGTTCCACTGATATGCGCTGGATTTGGAACTTGGTTCTATTTCTGCCAGGTTTCCTCTTCCCCGCTGTTTTTCTTTCCTTTTCTTGTTTGTTCCACAATATTTCTTGTAACACTGTTATCCTCCGGATACCTATATAGTCTGCTGGACAGTGGGAAGAATTGGAAGGAGGCCCTGAGGCTGTCATTTTTGTTGGGGGTCGCAACCCCCCAGCGAACTGTTCCAGCGGCAATTTGTGGTTGCGGCCTTCTGCTGCTGGCCGTGCTGTTTTTCCCGTTGAGCGGGCTATATCTGCTCCTTCTTGGCTTTTCACTTCCCTGTATGATCGGAGCATTCTTTCTTCGGATCATTGTAAGACCATTTATCAACGGATCCAAGGCGTCGTAGGGAAAAACAAATGAGAAGGACCTGTATATCTCCCGCCCCAGTCTTTCTGATGCAATCAAAGAGTTCGAGCGGAAGCTATCTTTACTTCTCCACCAACTGCCGTGAAAATACGGACACCGTGCTCACAGAGCATATGCCAATATTGGGCAATCACCCATATGTTACAGCCCAAACGAGATAATTTGGGTAGAAGCAGAATGTCAACCTCTCGGTTTTCAACGGCCCGATTAAAATCCTCAAGGATGGGGGATTCTATTGTAAAGCCATTCCCAATTTGAAATGTACGGCCAACAATCTCCAAACCATGAGCTAATGCATATGACTCTATACAAAGTTCCTGCATCCGCAATAGTCCAGCGCAACTTTCACTGCCACTGCCCACGTGGCAATACATCCAAGCTCTATTTTTTCCATTACATTCCCTCCACACAGAAGTCTTTTATCCAACTGTCCAGCATTGGCGAGATCAGCCACATTCAAAATAATCTGTGCCTGCTTGGAGAGGATTTCGTATAACATTCCTTCCAATTCCGCCTCTATGATTGTCAGACCATGGCAGGGAGCGGCTTCATTTACTTTGCTGTGCCGACGCTGAAAATAGTGGTTTTTGTTTGCTGTACGCGGCATAGCGTGGCGGCAGCACCCACAGAACACCTTGCACCGCAGAGGGTAGGCGTTGGCATTCTTCTTGGGACACTTGAATCGGAACTGTTGGGCCTGCACCTGATCGAACAGCTCCCGACTGATGATAGCCGGATGGTGGTCGGGAATCCTGATCCACTGGCTTTCATCCTTCATCCGTACCCGGCGTCCACCTACCTCTGTCACTTCCCGCTTGCCCATGATGTAGGTGCCAGTGTAGCGTTCATCGTCCAGAATATGGACCACCGCAGATGTAGACCAAATCCCGCCGCACCGGGAAATGTCGTGACCGTTGTAGCCATGGGCCGCTTTGTACTCGGCAGGCGTGGGGATGTTGCGTTCAAACAGAGCCTTG
>JAAWLV010000100.1 GCA_022798105.1 Hungatella sp. | reverse complement strand
GACATCTCTGTATCCGGTCCCTCCCCGGATAGCATCCTCTGGGAGATATGGATCAGTTGGCGTAAAATCAAATACCTTACTGCTGTAGACCCGGTCATATTTATACAAAGGGTTCCACCATTCAACTGTATTACCCTGGGCTTTATGCCATGCTGAAATCTTCATAAGGGCAAGATTAGGAAAACTCTTGGTCTTAAAATGCGCTTTCTCTGCGTCATGCAATCCAACAATCATAATTCTTACCAGATACCGCCATCACTGTATCCCCCAATCCTCATAATCTTCTTTCCAGTTTAGCCCTTCCCCGCACTCCTGACAGTAAGTCTGACCCAGTTCCACCTCTGCTTCGCACTCTGGACATTCATAAATCAGTCCACGCCCCTTAATAATCTTAATATCTGCCATTCTGTCCTCCTAAATCCCCGCCATCCTCATCTGCTCCTCTGGCTCAAAATTCATCCACAAAACCTCTGTTTTCCTGGATGCTGTCTGGGAATAGCTTACTGCCTCTTCCCTGTGCCAATGTCGAAGCCGGTCCCGGTACAAAGGGCTGTCATACCCGGAAAGCAGTACCGGCCCTTTATGCGCCAGCAAAACATCCAGATGCTCCTCATGGTCCCTGTCATCCATCTCACACCGATACTGTTTCCCATGCCTAGTACCGAGTATATAGGGCGGATCCGCGTAGATAAGCACTTTAGGAGAGTTAAACCGCCGTATCACTTCTACTGCCGACCGGCACTCAATCTGTACTCCGCGGAGCCGTTCCGCCGCCTGCATGATCTTCTCCGGAAGCTCACACCAATCTTTTGCCGCATAAGCCCGTTCCCGGCCCTGTATGTCATTCTTCCATCCAACCTTCTCTCCGTTGGTTCGGAAGCCATGCCCCATCTGCAGGCGTATATAAAAGTTCACCGCTCTTTCCAAGCTGTCTTCCGGTTCTGCGGCAAAGGCGTCCTCGTATACCTGCCGGGAGTACGGCGTGTAATAGATCTCTCTTGCCAAGCGTTCCGGAGCATGCTTGATCCACTCAAACAAATTCACCACGTTGCCATCCAGGTCGTTCACCGTCTCGATATTGCTCCTTGGCTTATTAAACAGAACCGCCCCTGAACCAAAGAACGGTTCCAGATAACTGTGATGCTCCGGGAAATGACCGATGATCCACTTTGCCAGGCTCCATTTGCTTCCAGGGTATTTCATCACCGCCTTCATGGCTAAGGCTTCATCTCCTTCCATCTGCCCGAAGCGTCCCTCAAAATACAGCTTCCTTCATCCTGCATCCCTTCTGCCTCAGCCGGATTCATCCCAATATCCTCAATCATTGTCTTCCATCCCTTTCTTTGCCGGCCACAGATTATCTCCTCCTCAAAGCGCAGGCCGTACAAAGGGCTGTAACTCCTCCCTGTGCCATAACCGCTTTAAGAAGAGGCATCATGGCATAACCATCTTTTTCATACTTTTCCCTTGGCTGTATCACCGCTCTCAATTTTCTGCCTCCTTTTCTCCATCCTGCTGCCCAATGAAAAAATCCTTCATTTCCTGCTGCCCTGGAATCCCCTTTTTCTCTGTCTCCAGCCTCATGGCCTCCACAACTTCTATCAGTTTTTTAGCGTTCATTTTCGCCATATTGTAATAATTCTTTTCCAGCGACTTCCGAATCAACTCCAAAAGCTCTGCTGCCTCTTCCTTTAACCGGAGGACCGTCCTCTCCGCCTTCTCTTCCTGCTTCCTCTGCTGTCTCTCCTTTCTCTCCTCCATGTCTTCTCCCGGCTCAATGGTATGGGACTCCTTATTCCCCATCCTCTCACTTTCTTTCGGAAGAACTGTTTCCTTCAATTTTTTTGAGTCCTCCAGATACCCTATTTTATCTGCTTTCGGGACTCCGTCTTCCGGAACCTGACCCTCTTCCTTTTCTTTTTCTCTGTCCTCTACCGCCTCCGGTTTTGATTCCGGCTCTGCATCTTGCACCGGTGCAATTTCCTTTTCCTCTTCCCTGCTGCCTTCATCCTCTATCTTATCTTCCGCAATTTTAATCTCTTCCTTCTTTTCCTCCCTGGCCCTCGCTATGCTGACCACCGCCCCCGTTTTTCTTTTTTGCTTTTCCGGCTGTGTCTTCACACTCTCTCGATGTAAGGATTTCGGATAATTCTCACAATATATAGATTCCCACACCTTTTCGGCATCCTGTCCGTATTGGTACAATCCTTTTAATCTTTCATATATCCCCTCCCAGCTAAATGATGCCTTTTCTCCGCTCCTCACATTCAATAGTTCCGCATCCCGGTCCGTCCCTCTTAAAGTCAGTATCAGTCTCCCAACTCCCGGCACTCTCATCATCTTCACAGCATTTCCAGACGGCTCCATAACATCTGACAGAAAACGCTTCCAGGTATCCCCGTCCTGCAGGCTCTCCATATCCTGCAGGACTTTATGAACCGCTTTGTATTCTTCCGGATTCCCGTAGTAAAATGCCTTTAATGCCTCTGTTAGGACATCCACCTGCTGCCTGTCCCGTATCTCCGCAAGTACCTCCAGATCTGACACTCTCTGTTCGTCCGCCACCTCCCGCTTAATTTCCTGAATCTCCGCCCTCGTAGCATCCACAGGAATGGCATCCACAATCTGATCCGTCAGTGTCAGCATATCCGCCAGCTTTGCCAGGCCGAACCCCTTAAATTTTTCCTGAAGGCGGTCAGAGTATCCTCCCTCCGAATATCTTCGGTTTATGCTTATGTACCGCGACACATACGTCTCTGTCAGCCCGTACTCCGCTTTTGCAAATTCTGTCACAGTCCTGTATCCTGATTCTTTCAGAATATCCGTATCCTCGGCCTTCCGCAGCAGATATCCCAGACGGACAAACCCTTCCGCCTGGTTATACACTTCCCTGTCCGTAGCCGCCTTAAATTCCCCATATGTACGAATCTCCTGCAATTCTCCCATGTTCTCCTCCATCCTATAACGCCTCCATAAAATCTTCCATCAGTCCCTGCAGTACCCTGGTATTGTTCTCCTTTTGCAGCTTTTTTATATTATCTTCCCTTAACCTTCTGCTGATTCTGGCTTTTCTGTAATCCTCTTTTTTCATCCTCCTCCGTATTTCTCTCTGCCATTCCTTAAGAAACTCCCGTATGTTTTCTATCCCTGGCTCCTCATCATAGAAAGATCGATGTTGACGGATCGTCCCTCCCGGCTCCACCTCAATGGTATAATATGGGACATCCGGCTCCTGCTGCCGGCGTAGAAAGCAGATATACGTCTCATGCCGCATAATACGTTCAAAATACCGCTCTGTGCTCCCTGCGCAGTGATGCAGAACATATCCCTCTTCCGATATTTCCGCCAGCCTTTTTGGAACCACAATACAGTAATGTTCATTTGCATACTCAAATTTCTCCCGTACCACTTCCAAATTCTCCTCTGCTCCAGGATATTTCCTCCGCATCTCCCTTGCCATGCACTCCGCCCGTTCTTTATTGTAGGCCGCTGCTTCCATCTCTCTTTTTTTGCGCAGTGCCTCTACCGCTTCTCCATGCCTTCTTTTCAACTCTCTGGGGCGATACACCATAGTATCGCTCATGTCTTTTTCCAAAACTGCGCACATACTCAAATAATCCGCCCATTGCTCCAGGACTTCCTTATCGGTGCTTCCCTCATAAGATTCTGTCTTCTGTCTCTTCGCATAATTCATAATCTGCTCCGGAGTCATCATCCCGGCAGCGGATTTCAGGTATTGGGGACGTAGGTCATTTTCACAGACCCATCTGAGGAACGCCTGACTTATTTTCTTCCCCTCTTTTTCGCTGATCCTCATCCATTCCACCACGGTTTCTCCTCCGTCCATCCCACGAATCCGATGTATATTCTGCCTGTCCGCAATCATAAACACCTCCTCCATCGTCTTTCCATACTTGTCAAGGATACCATCATACTTTCCTGTAATCCATGATATGCGGCTGATGCAGTCTCCTGCCAGACGGAAAAACCGCCCCTTCAGAAGATATTCGCAGGTCCTGGCAATTTCACTGTCCCCTGCTCCGATCATAGCCTTATTGAAATCCAGACACAGCCCTTCCTTTGCTGCCTCCTCAAAGGCCCGGATCCATGAGCAGTATGGTGTGCCGGACAGCGCCCCGGAGATTCCTTCCGGATACAGATAACCTTTCTCTATCCTTCGGTTTGCCCAATTCGTGTAGTCAAATTGCGGCATGCCGTTCCATATTCTCTTATTGGTCTGGGAATAGTATGTCCTGCATGGGTTCTTTCTGTATGTTCGATGTAGTATAATCCTGACCCCTTCCGACAGATCCGTCCTCCGCCCGTCCTGATCCCAGACAATTCTGACATCAATGTAACGGGCTGCGCTTCGGTTCTTATCCATGTTCTGGAGCAGCATACACTGAGCCTGCTTTCTAATCACACGTTTTTTGTTCGTCATCCAAACCTGTTTCCCGCAGTTTGGACAGAAGACAAGGCACCTACCAAGTTCTTTTGATTCTTCCATTTCCGTCAGCTGCGCTTCCATGCACTCCTTCACGCAGTTTGTGCAGATCCGCCTCTTTTTCCCTCCCCTGGCTTTCAGCAGATAGTCCTCCCCGCCCATCCTCTGGTGGATCCACTCTTTAAGATCTGACGGAAACGGTGGTATCATACTCATTTCTTCAATCAGTCTCTGTATTTTACTGTCCTTCCGCTGTTCTCTTTTTCTATCGTTTATCTCTTCCTCATTTGTTATTACAGCTCTGATAATTCCCATTTTCATACCGGCATCACCCACCAGGCGCCTTTTAATTTCTTTATCCACTTCTGTATCAATCCTAATTTTTTCTTCTGCGTAATACCTGCTGAAATACAAAGGATTATATCCAAAAACCGTCATCAGCCGTCTCTCCGTCCATGCTCCTGTATCATACGCCCAAAACAGATACCGGTGTGTATCCAGATCCATGCAGTAACGCCCCAGCAGCTTTCTGTCCTGGTAGCAATTAAGTATCAAAACCTCACCCACTGACTGCGCGGTTATCATCTGCCCATCTTCCTGCGGTCCTACAGGCGGCAGTTCCAAAACTTTGTTTTTTCTGATCATCCCTCTGTCTCCTTTAACACTCTTCCTTCCAGCCTGTACCATGTATCCGGCTTTATTCTACCCTTTACCTGAAATACTTTGGCGTCTATGATATTTCCATCGCTGTCTTCACAGAGAAGTCCCAGTATGGAGCCTTCGGCCCCTTTTACTTTCGGCCGTTCCCCCCTGGCTATACCGATTGTGTCCGGTCCATGCCCCTGAGCCCTGTCTCTGGTTACGCTGACGCCCTCTGCTTGACATTCCCATGCTCTTTTCGGATACTCTACCATATACATCATCCCCCTGGCCGCCATCTGAAATACAGTCAGCTGACGCAACAGCGTCATCTCCGTACATGAAATCTGCGTATCCCATCCACATTCATCAAGGCTTCCTGCTGCTTCCACCTCAAAATAGCAGCACCCTTTTCCAGGAGGATACCAATGAAAGCAGTCAAACGGATATTCTGCGCAGTGCAGCCCTCTGGCTGCGCACTTGGAACTTTCCTCCTTAATTTTTCTTCCCTTGAAATACTGATATTTCCCCTTCCCAAATGTGCAGGTCAGATCCTCCCAGCATCCTTTATATGCGATCACGTTTCCCCTCCCAGGTAATACCCTGCAATAATCTTTCTGGCCTGCCCCATATCCGGAATCCCCAGGCTGACTCTGCCGCTGATTCCCGCCTTTGCCAGAATCTCCTTATCCACTTCCCTGGCATTTTTCAGGCTCCATGCCACCAGGGCGGCCATACATCCTTTCAGACTCTTTCCCCTCCTGCGCACGGCCGCGGCCATAGAAGTCTCCTCTGAGCACCGGATGCGGATGTACACAAGCCAGTCTTCCATAATCCCATAGGATTTCAGTTCCCGGGCCTCCACATCCAGCTTTCCGTATGCCGCCATAAGAGGAGTGGCAAGCTCCCCCGCAATCCCGTCTATGTAGTCCTGCACATCCTCCCTGTCTATGCCGTTTTCTTCCGCCAGTGCTATCAGCGCCTCGTCGTCCCCTTCCTTAAACTGGGCGGCAGCGGCCCTGTTTAATTCCTCACAGGAATCAAACTCTCCAAACTTATCAAACATCCTTTCTCCTCCAATCTCTTCCTCTCTTCTCTCTGTCCTTTTGAGCTGTGTCAATTAGAATCTCCGTGTAAGTCAGCGTCTTTATGGGATATTCCTTCCCCTCCCGCTCCTCCACCCAAACCAGATGGGAAAACTTCGCTTTTACTCTGACTTTTATCCGCACCTCCACAAGGAGGCGCGGATCATTCTTTACTTTCGCGATCTTTCTGTATGTCAGCACATCTCCGATCTGAATCCGGTTCTTTAACTCTTCTACGGTTTCTCTCCACACCCTGTCTCTGCCTGTTTTCATACGGCTCTCCATTCTTTTCATCGTCCTTCTCTTATCCTTGTCTCACGGGGCATTACATAATGCCATGCCATCGCCACAGACAGCTGCTGCCATTGACCGGCATTCTTTATGGGTTTTCCCCTGGCATTTCTCCACCCGTTGGTCTCCCATGCGGCAATCCATCTCTGCCTCAAAGGAGTCAGAACATACTCTGAATCTATGTACAGATTGACTTCACAGGGCACACGCAGTACCTGAAACGCTTCCACTGCCGCCTGAAGGATATTGCTGTTTTTATCAGCCTTTCTCTTCTTGCGGATCTCTTTTCTGTGAGGCCTTCCTTTTCGGTCTGTAAATTCCAGAACCGCCCAGTACTCCTCCCGGCTCCCTCCCGCCTCCACGTCCACCTCATACACCTACTTCCTCTCCTCCTTTTCCAAATTCTTTATCCTCCGTCCATGGGACCCAGTCCTCCTCCTTGGGATCTGTCTTTACCATCACATATCGCTGATACGGATATCCCAGCTTGTCAAACCCGTTGTACAGGCTGTCCTGGATGATATAGTATCCCTTCCTGGGCCTGGGGTCTTTCTGCCAGCCGCTTTTCGTTCTCCGTATTCGTTTCTCCGGCTTCGGGTCGATCAGATTGCGGGAGCATGCATATCTCTGCTTCTCCGGACTGCTCCGAAACGTTTTCTCCGTCTCCTTTAGCAGATAGTCCGCCAGAGTCTGATACTCTCCTGTATCATACAGATCCACATATTTTGGACTGCCTCTCCCCTTCCACAATTTCCGTATGTAGTCTCTGGTAGTCATCTTCCCGTCATTGACCCAGTTTACAATCAGATGATGGTGGATGGCTTTCCGTCCGTATTCCGTAGCATGGACATATTTCAGCTCAGCTCCATGCCTTCTGTACTCTCCTCTCAGCCGCTTTATAAAATCCCGTATAATATCATAGGCCTCCTCTGCAGAGGGCCTGTCCTCCTTACGGTATGTAAGAACTACGTGCAGATCTCCCGGTTTGAAATTGGCGTTTATCTTTCTGGCCAGTTTCCGGGCCGCCTGCTTTAAGTTGGCCTCCTCAATCTCCTTTTTAGTTTTCTTTGGTCCCCTCGGCACACCTTTGCGGCATCCTCTGGGAATACATTTAATAATTTCCAGGACAGCCCCCGCCCGGTACGTAATCTGCTTATATCTGTGCATGATTTTTTCTCCAAGTTTAATCCTTTTATCAAGTCCGAAAGCGGTCATTAAACCGCTTATTTTCTTGACTTTTCGGCCATTCACAGATATAATGGGATTGTGTTTTTTGGTCTGTGAATGACCTGGCGCCTGACGTTATTCCCGTAACGTCAGACGCCATTTTCTAGTTTTCAATGATCGTTTCATTTTCAGGCAATTCCCTCCGCCCTTACCCTAAAGCCCGTAAACTCTCTTTTACGCTCCTCCAGCTGCTCCTTTGTAAAAGCCCAGCTCTTTCTGTACGCCGCTTCCAGATCCAGCTCCTGGGCACACTCTTCACATACTCTTCCTTCGCCCGGGTAGCTGACTCCCTCGCTGCAGTCCATGGAACACCTGCACCGGACGCACACATGATAATAAGCCACCACACTCACCTCCCTTTCTTCCCCCACCAGGACAGCAGCTTATACGTCAGCACCCCTGCTTCCATGGCGGCCAAATACTCTCCCCCGCAGGCTTTGTATCCCCTTTCCATATAGGCCAGTATGGCACAGTACTGGTACACAATCACCGTCATAACAGCCGACACCAGAATTACTGGGGCCTCGCTTTTAAAGAGTGTCCTGGCAGCATGTACTGCTTTTTCCTGCAGGTGCAGTATGGACATACGTAATTCTGCGCCCGGATCCCTGCTGCCGAGGATACATTCCATTCTCTCCCGCATCTTGTGCAGAATATCCACTTCCCTTTTCTGCGCAGGGCCTGTCCCTGTTTCTTTTGCAAATCGTTCAATCACAATGAGCCCCTTTCTATGAAAGTATCCATCTCCTGGTACCACTGTGACAATTTCTGCATTTCTGCCTCCATGCCCTCTCCGCCGGCCTGTCCATGCTCTACATATTCCTGATAGTATTTTTCCAGCTCCTCCTGCCAAACTGCCGCGTCGTCCCTGACAGCATCCATTTCCTCCTGATCACAAAAATCACTGGTTCCTTTATTCAGCCTGGTCCTGGCTGACAGAAGGGACTGCCACAGGTCTGCTGCCCATTTCCCATTGCCGGATTCCAGAGCAAATTGCACAAAACTGCTACCATATAAGTCCCGAAACATGCACCGGTCAAACCACTGGTTTGCCAAATCTCTTTCGTCCGATCCGTTGGAATTGATGCTGTATGTCAGATCCTGAATAAAGTGTTCCAGCAGCTCCGTTACCCGGATACCGGACATGCCGGCTTTTATGTATAGCTGCTTTGCATCCGCATCGGACAATCTCAGGACAAATGACCGCTCTTTCCTCTTGTTATCTTTATATTCTTTCATTCTCTGTCTTTTCCTGCCTTTTCGATAAACCCAGTTTTTCAGCTATCAGCATGTTCCTGTCCTCTTATTCACCTCCTTTCATTCCCCCCTTCCAGCGTTGCAGACACCCGGTTCATGACGTCCTCCCCTGCCAGCTTCGCCGCCGCATCCACAAATTGCTCCATGTACGCGGTGAGAATTTTGGCCTGCTTCTTTTTCTTTTCTCCTGCCAGCTCCATTAAAATCCGCACGGAAGCCGCAGATAATGCAGGTACGGCGTCCTTGACGCGCAACCCTTCTTTGACAGATGTAGTCACGTTGGCTGTTTTCGCCCTCCCATTCTCATTTTTATTTTCAAGACTCACCACAATCGCAAAGTCATAAGGTCCATTAACCACGACCGCGCATTCCTTTGAATCAATACCATTCTTTGTCATAACACTCCATCCTTTCTTTCATGATTTAAAATGTGTACCACATCCCCACCAGCATAAGCCCCGTCACGATGCCATGCATCACAGAGACGGTCACAGTTATCCCAAGGTCTGCCAGCAGTCAGCAGTGCTTCCGCTGATACTGGTACTGTCGGCACAACTCCGAAAAGGGGATGTATTGATAGCTGCACATGCCTCAACCTCCCCTCGGCATTGCCTGAACCTGTGCCTTAATATCCTTAATTCTCCAAGCCTCAAATCCCGCCGTATCAAAGATGATGGTGCTCTTATTTTTGGTTGGATTCATCCGGCTGGCAAACCTTTGGTTTTTACTTCGGAATGCATATAGTAAGTACTCTTCCGGAAACCCCATCTTTTTGAGTTCCGACATCTTCATGATTGGCTTCGGGTACTCCACTATGTATCACCTCCTATTCATCCACCTTCACACACTTTTCCACGTTGTCATAAGTCAGATTCAGCGTGTTTCCGGCCTTGTCTCTAATAATGGCTTCATTTCCGGTTATCTCCAGGGTAAAATACCCATCTACGAATCCGTTCTCTGCCATCCATCTGCGAAAGGCATATTCCGCTATTGTTTTACATCCTCTTAGAATCAGATTTCCCATCCCCTTTCCCTATTTTCGGTATCTCTGTTACATTCAATACTTTATAGCTTTTATACCAATGGCGGTCAGAAAAGCGTTCTTCCACTTCTACTGGTGAACTTCCTGTAAATACACCCATTCCGACCTTACTGGACCTTTGATTCTGATATACAACTGCATAGCTTTTATGTATGGCTTCTCACCCCCTTTGATAATCCGCTTGTCTTTCCCTTCTCTTTGCCATATACTGTGCTTACAGGCTATTGCCGCAGCCGAGTACATAGAAAGGAGTCAACTATGAATCCAATCCCTAATAACCTAGACTGGAGCGCAACAGCTGCCTGGATTGCTCTCGCAATTTCAATCACTGGTACTATCATCGGCCCTATTGTAAATACCATCTTAACCAACCGGCATCAGTTAAAAATCCATCAAATGGAATCTCATGATAAACTAATTTCTGAAAGAAATAAAGTTATCAGAGATTGCATATCTTCCATTGGTTCATGTGTTGCGTTTGCAAATGTAGATAGTATCATTTCCTGTGGAAATCTCTTTCACAATGTATATGCATATGTGCCAAAAGAAAAATGGCCTCTGCTCGATTCATTCTACCAAGCTCTGGTGAATCAAGATTATAAAACTTTGACAAAATTATGCCCTGATATCATCCATTTGTTAGCCTCACTATTAACAGAATAACTGCCGCAAAATCATGTAATAATATTGAAACCATTTGAAGCTTCCATATCGGAAGCTTCATTTTTATTACCACCCCCGTTAATGTTGCAGATATCATCATAAAGATGATAAAACATACTATATTGGTTCTGTCTGTAACACTAAGGCTATACAGCCACCAGTTGCTTATCCCTCCCGCTATTTCATTGTCAATGTGC
>JAAWLV010000099.1 GCA_022798105.1 Hungatella sp. | reverse complement strand
ATGAAAAAAATTTTTTAGATATTTTTTTTGTTAGGGGTAGAAAAAAGCAGATTCCTGATTTTTAACAGAAATCTGCTTAAGTTAATGACATTGGTTCACTGGTGCCCAGCAAACAGTAACCCAGTCCGCCATTCCAAATCGCCTCCGGCGATGGGCGGCCTGGTTCGCTGCCATTACGTGCATCTTCCCGGCTAATCAGCGTGGTGATTAGCCATGGGCTGGTACCGCTGCGGTGTCAAAGCGTGTGCCCTGTCTCATTTTGTTTAGAACCGCCGTCAGGTGAGCAGGGCATTTGTGAACAGCAGCAAATCAATAACCGAAATCCCCTAAGAGAGCTCAGGGAATAGATCCGGGCAGCAGGGGGTCAGCTGAGATAATTTTTCATGGTCTTTAAGGCGTTTTTTTCAAGACGGGATACCTGGGCCTGGCTGATGTGAATCTCCTCCGCCACCTCGGTTTGTGTTTTCCCTTCAAAAAAACGCATGTCTATGATGTGGCGTTCCCTTTCGGGAAGGCGCTTCATGGCCTCGCTGAGGGAAAGATCCTCCACCCAGTTTTCTTCCAGATTCTTTTTGTCGCTGATCTGATCCATGACGTAGAGAGGATCCCCGCCGTCGGTGTACACCGGCTCATAGAGGCTTACAGGGGTTTGGATGGCGTCTAAGGCATAGGTGATCTCCTCTTTGCTGATGCCGATCTCCTGAGCGATCTCCATGATGGTGGGTTCCTTGGCATTTTTGCGGGTCAGGCCCTCCCTGGCGTAAATGGCCTTGTATGCCGTATCGCGAAGGGAGCGGCTGACGCGGATGGAGTTGTTGTCCCTGAGATACCGGCGCACTTCCCCCAGGATCATGGGAACTGCATAGGTGGAAAATTTTACGTTCTGGGATGTATCAAAGTTGTCGATAGCCTTGATCAGGCCGATGCAGCCAATCTGGAAGAGATCGTCCACATTTTCGTTGCTGCCGGAAAAACGCTGGATGACGCTGAGAACCAGCCGGAGATTGCCCTTGATATATTGCTCCCTGGCCTCTTTATCTCCCTGCTTGATTCGTTTAAACAGCTCTTCTTTTTCTTCATTGTTCAGTAACGGAAGTTTCGCCGTATTGACTCCGCAGATTTCAACTTTGTATAGTGACATATCCATTACCTCCGAAGGCTTCATTTATGTTACAGCCATGCAGCCCCCAAAACAGGAACGGGCTGGATAAGCTGTAAGGTTCTATGAGAATGATTTACTGATTTCGGGGGATTTATGCGGTTGGGCAGCTGAAAATAATTTCCTGCAATATTTCAGGAGGAGGCCTTGACAAAACCAGGGAGAAAAAGGTAACCGGGCGATTTAAAATGAGCCTGTGGGGTTACATTTACAGGCCGGTTTTATATGAGGAAGCCATGGACAAACGCGGGAATTGTCTTTATAATAGCTGTAGAAAGGGGGACTAGGAAGTGAAGAAATTATTGTGGAACGAACAGCTTAAAATAGGGGTAGAGGTGGTAGATAAGGCACATGCCGGTCTTTTCAGGGTTGCGGGGAGACTGATGGATCTTGTGGAACATGAGGCCAGCAGCCAAAGCGCATGCAAAGAAACCATAAAATTTCTGGAAGATTACACCATGACGCACTTTTCGGAAGAAGAGGCTTACATGCGTTCGGTTCATTATAAAGGTTATGAAAAACACAAAAGGCTCCATGACGATTTCAGGGACAGCACTCTGGTTTCTTTAAAGAAGTATCTGGAAAAATCGGAATACTCCCAGGCATCAATGGAACGGTTCGTCAATGTTCTCATAGGCTGGCTTACGGGGCACATTATGATGGAGGACCAGGCCATCACAGGCCATGTAGGCGCAAAGACGGTTTATGAGGAGTCGCCGGATACGTCTGTGGCGGCAGCGGCAGTCAGCCGGGCTGTGAAGGATGTGTTCCATCTGGAGGCGCAGCTGGCGGACGGGGACTACAACGGCAGGAACAGCGCAAAGGGATATTTTTACCGTTTAAGCTACGACATGGATGACGGAGGGAAGGTGCAGATCCTTCTGGTGATAGAGGAACAGTTAGCCCGCCGGGGAGTGGGGCTTGTGCTGGGGCTGGACGCCATGAGAAACCCGGAGAGGGTGAGGGAAGCCTGCCTGCAGATTATAGAGCAGTTCTTCCGCCATGTGGGCAAGCTTTTTAAATCTGACGCCGGTTATCACCTTTGCAAGAAGGAGGTTTTGACGAAGGATGAATTTCGGGAAGATTTTATGACAAGGTATCCCTGCAGACTGCTGTTTGAGACGAGGCTGGGGCATTTTATATTCTGTGCGCGCAAGTGGGAGTCTAAGAAGAGAAACTGTGGGGGATGACCGTTAAAAAAGTGTGCGTCAAGATATCAGGACGCACACTTTTTTGATTCAGGTGTGGGGAAGATTCTTGTTATACAAAATCAGCAGCCCCTTTAACAGAAGATCATCTTCATAGGAAATTTTATGCCTGCAAAGAGGTGTAATAAACCTGGCAAGGCCTCCTGTGGCCACAAGGGACGCAGGTCTTTTCAGCTCTTTTTCCATGCGGTCGATAATGCCGTCGATCATGGCTGCATTGCCGTACATAATGCCGGAGCGCATGCAGTCAATGGTATTTTTCCCTATAACGCTGCCAGGGATATCCAGGCTGATGTAGGGAAGCTGGGCTGTCTTTCCGCTTAAGGAATCCAGGGATACCTTAAGGCCCGGGAGGATGACGCCTCCGATGTAGTTGCCGGAAGGATCCACTACGCTCATGGTGGTGGCGGTGCCCATGTCGATGATGATAATGGGGCATGAGTAATCCTTTATGGCGGCCACGGCGTCCACGATCATGTCCGCGCCTACAGTTTTGGGGTTGTCCATGAGGATGTTCATTCCGGTTTTCATGCCGGAGCCCACAAGCATGGGCTCAAAGCCGAATAGCTTTTTGATGGCGGATTTCAGGGTGGTATTTAGGGGAGGAACCACGGAGGAGATGATGCCCCCTGTGATCTCTGCCGGGGGAATACTGTGTATTTCCAGAACACTTTTGATGTTGACCGCGTACTCTAAATCCGTCTTTGAGTGGTTGGTGGTGACGCGCTCCACAAAGTATGTTTTTTTGTCGTCAATGGCCCCGATGACGATATTTGTATTGCCCATATCTATGGCTAAAATCATGTAAGACTCCTTTCCACTTAAACGGTTGTGTGGTATACTTGTTATGGCGTACGAAAAGAGTACCATATTTTGGAGGAAATATCAATGTAGTTTAAGAGAATGCATATACTTGTTGTCTGCGGTGATTACTGTTCACAGGCAATGCCATTAACTTAAGGTTTCCTCATGGGCAAAAGCAGGATTTGCTTAAGTGATTGGCATTGGGTGTGAACAGTCACCTGCGGTGACAAAGGAGAGGCCGAAAACCGGACAAACAGGAGCATTATATAAATAGGAATACAGACGGAGGGATATCATATGTTAAAGGGAAAGACGGTAGTTCTGGGCGTCAGCGGGAGCATTGCGGCCTACAAGATCGCGTATCTGGCCAGCAGTTTAAAAAAGCTCCATGCCAGTGTGCAGGTGATCATGACGAAACATGCCACGGAGTTTATTACGCCTGTGACCTTTGAGAGCCTTACGGACAGCAAGTGTCTGGTGGACACCTTTGACCGGAATTTTGAGTTCAGCGTGGAGCATGTGGCCCTGGCCAAGAAGGCGGATATCTTTATGCTGGCTCCGGCCACGGCCAATGTTATTGCCAAGGCGGCCCACGGGCTGGCGGACGACATGCTGACCACCACGTTTCTGGCCTGCAAGTGCCCCAAGTACATTGCACCGGCCATGAACACCCAGATGTACGAGAATCCGATTACCCAGGACAATCTGAAAATCTGCGCTTCCTTTGGCATGAACATCATTGACCCGGCGGTGGGGTATTTGGCCTGCGGCGACACGGGGGCCGGGAAGATGCCGGAACCGGAAGTGCTTCTGGATTATATTATCCATGAGATCGGATATGCCAAAGACCTGGCAGGCAAGAAGATACTGGTGACTGCCGGTCCTACCAGGGAGGCCCTTGATCCGGTGCGGTATCTGACCAACCACTCCACAGGGAAGATGGGGTATGCCATCGCCAGGGTGGCAGCCTGCCGGGGGGCAAAGGTGACTCTGGTGACCGGGCCCACAGAGATTCCCCGGCCCAGGTTTGTGAACGTCATAGAGACAGAAAGCGCCAGGGACATGTTTAAAGCTGTGACCTCCGTAAGCTTTGAACAGGACGCCATAATCAAGGCGGCAGCCGTGGCGGACTACCGGCCGGCCGCGTTTTCCACGGAGAAGATCAAGAAAAAGGACGGGGAGCTCTCCATGGCCCTTGAGAGGACAGACGACATCATCGGCTATCTGGGGCAGAACAAGCCGGAGGGACAGTTTTTGTGCGGATTTTCCATGGAGACGGAGAATCTGACAGAAAACTCCAGGGCAAAACTTGTGAAAAAGAATCTGGACATGGTGGCGGCCAACAATTTAAAGGTGGAGGGCGCAGGATTCGGGACAGACACCAATGTGGTGACCCTGATTACCAGGGAGGAGGAACTTGAACTGGGGAAGATGAGCAAGGAGGAGGTAGCAGACAGGATTTTGACGAAAATCTTTTATCCTCAGGAGCGGCAGAACCGTAACGGCTATGCGGAAAAAAGTGTATCTTTGCCGTTGAAACCTTGACGGAACCCTGGATTAATATTACAATGATTAGGCATTTTAAGGAAGCGGAGGAATTGTTTTGTCAACGATAACAGAAGAAATAAAGAAACGGAGAACATTTGCCATCATATCCCACCCCGATGCCGGTAAGACTACCCTGACGGAGAAATTCCTTCTCTACGGCGGAGCCATTAACCTGGCCGGAACGGTAAAGGGCAGGAAGGCTACCAAGCATGCGGTGTCGGACTGGATGGAGATTGAGAAGGAGAGGGGAATTTCGGTGACCTCGTCAGTTATGCAGTTCGAGTATGACGACTACTGTATCAACATCCTGGACACGCCCGGCCATCAGGATTTCTCGGAGGATACTTACAGAACCCTTATGGCAGCGGACAGCGCGGTCATGGTAATCGACGGATCCAAGGGCGTGGAGGCTCAGACCATTAAGCTGTTTAAGGTCTGTGTCATGAGGGGGATTCCTATTTTTACATTTATCAACAAGATGGACAGGGAGGCAAGGGATCCCTTTGAATTGATGGATGATATTGAAAATGTGCTGGGGATCCGCACATGCCCTATCAACTGGCCTATCGGCTGCGGAAAGAATTTTAAAGGTGTCTACGACAGGGAGAAAAAGCAGATTACCACCTTTACGGCGGCTATGGGAGGGCAGAAGGAAGTGGCCTCCAGGACCTTTGACGTGGAGGGGGCTGATGTGGACGGGGTGATCGGACAGGATTACCACGCACAGCTTCTGGAGGAGATTGAGCTTTTGGACGGAGCGGCCGATGAGTTTGATTTGGAGCGGGTGCAGAGGGGGAATCTGTCCCCGGTATTTTTCGGATCCGCTTTGACCAATTTCGGTGTGGAGACATTTTTGCAGCATTTTCTCCAGATGACCACATCGCCTCTTCCCAGAAGAACCATAACCGGGGAGATTGATCCCTTTAAGGAAACCTTCTCTGCCTTTGTATTTAAGATACAGGCCAACATGAACAAGGCTCACAGGGACCGGATCGCCTTTATGCGCATCGTGTCCGGCAAATTTGAGGCGGGTATGGAGGTGAACCACGTTCAGGGAGGCAAAAAACTCCGCTTATCCCAGCCTCAGCAGCTGATGGCCCAGGATCGGAAGATTGTGGAGGAGGCCTACGCCGGGGATATTATCGGAGTGTTTGACCCGGGGATTTTCTCCATCGGCGATACGCTGTGTCTCTCCAATGAAAAGTTCCAGTACGAGGGCATTCCTACCTTTGCCCCGGAACATTTCGCCAGGGTCCGCCAGGTAGACACCATGAAGCGGAAGCAGTTTATCAAAGGAGTCAACCAGATCGCCCAGGAAGGCGCCATCCAGATTTTTCAGGAGTTCAACACGGGAATGGAGGAGATCATCGTGGGCGTGGTAGGGGAACTGCAGTTTGAAGTTCTGACCTACAGGCTGGAGAACGAGTACAATGTGGAAGTAAAACTGGAGAAGCTTCCATATGAGTATATCCGCTGGGTCGAGAACAAAGGCGAGGTGGACGTGTCAAAGATCCTGGGAACATCAGATATGAAGCGGATCAAGGATCTGAAGGACAATCCGCTGCTGCTGTTTGTGAACAGCTGGAGCATCGGCATGGTTCAGGAGCGAAACCCAAGCCTGGTGATGTCGGAGTTTGGGCGCAACTAGGAGCCATGCAGGAGGAAGAGCGTATGCTGCCAGCAGGGAGCATGCTCTTGCTCACTGAGGGCAGCATACGCTCTTCCTCCTATACGGCGACAGCCGTACATCTGACAGTCCGCAGGAGTGTCAGATGGCATGGCGGAGTAGTGGGGCGCCCGGTAAACCAGCAGGGAGCATGCTCTTAATTTTTAAAAATAAAGAAAGCCGGTACTCCCATGATAAAAATCACTCTGGAACGAGTCTCCCCCCAGCAGAGAGACACACTGTTTCGCATGCTGCAGTACTCTCTCTTTGAGGAGAGTCTCACGGATCTCAATGAGATGAACGATGAGGCCCTGTTCGAATACCCGTGGTTTGACCTCTACTTTACAGAAGCGGACAGGGAGGCCTGCTTTATCAGAGAAGCCGACTCCCGCAAACTACTGGGATTTGCCATGATAAACACCCATGTCCAAAAGTCCGAAAAAGGCCATAGCATTGCAGAATTCATGGTAATCCCCAAATACCGGGGCAGAGGGATAGGAAAGAGGGCTGCCATGGCCTGCTTTGACAAATACGGAGGAAGGTGGGAGGTCACTCCTTCCTTCGGCAGCAGGGCGGCCCGGGAGTTTTGGAAGCAGGTCATTGATCAGTACACGGGAGAAAACAACACCCCCACAGACGGAACCTTCTGTTTCTTCCGCAGAAACAGACATGATACACAGTAAACCAGTCAAAATCTCATAGGGAGCCTTTCCCGGCACATGTCAGGGAGCGTCCGCACTAAAGGATCACTGCTTTGCCGGGGAATGGAAGGCGGAACATAAAGGCTGATATATGTAAAAAAGATAGAAAAGGAGAGAGTTATGAGCAAGATCGATGTAGTGAGAGCCGCCATGGTACAAGCCATGAAGGATAAAAACAGGGAACGAAAAGATGCGCTGTCAATGCTGCTTAGCGTCCTTAAAAACGCGGAGATTGACAAGTGCTCCCCTTTAACTGAGGAAGAGGAAAACGCGGTGGTGAAAAAGGAAATCAGGCAGTGCCAGGAAACCTTTGACTCAGCCCCGGCAGACAGGACGGATATCAGGGAGGAAGCCGCCCTCCGTATTCAGGTGTACAGGGAATTTGCCCCGGAGGATATGTCCGTGGAGCAGATAAAAGAAGTGATTCAGTCTGTGCTGGCGGAGCTTGGCATTGAGAAGCCCGCACCGGCTGACAAGGGGAAAATCATGAAAGTGCTGATGCCCAGAGTAAAGGGGAAGGCCGACGGAAAGGTGGTAAACGAGACGCTTGCTGCCATGTCAAAGTAGTCCCGAGAAAGCACAGAGAGAATTATAATCTTATTATACAAGGAGGATGCATCATGTACAGAAAGGAAATCGAGGAATACATTGACAGCCACATCCAGGAGATGGTGGAGGATATCTGCGTGCTGTGCCGCATTAACAGCGAAAAGATGCCGGCCGAAGAGGGGATGCCCTACGGAAGGGGAGCGGCAGAAGTTCTGGATGCCGCCCTTAAGATGGCAGAAGGGTACGGTTTTGCAGTAAAAAATTATGACAACTATGTGGGAACTGCCGATCTGAACGACAAGGAGCGGCAGCTTGACATACTGGCCCATTTGGATATTGTCCCGGCAGGGGAGGGGTGGGAGGTGACTTCTCCCTTTGAGCCGGTGCTAAAAGACGGACGCCTTTACGGCCGGGGCACGGCTGACGACAAGGGGCCGGCAGTGGCTGCCCTCTACGCCATGAAAGCCGTAAAAGAACTGGGGATACCGTTAAAGAAAAACGTGCGGTTGATCGTGGGGACGGACGAGGAGTGCGGCAGCTCCGACATCGCCCACTACTACAAGATCGAGAAGGAGGCCCCCATGACATTCTCACCGGATGCGGAATTTCCGGTGATCAATGTGGAGAAAGGTTCGCTGGCGGCCCATTTTACAGCGGATTTTGCGCCGTCTCAGGGAAGCGCAAAGCTGGTATCTCTGGATGCAGGCATCAAGATCAATGTGGTGCCCGCAAAGGCATATGCAGCGGTGAAAGGCCTGTCCATGGAAGTGCTTGAGGAGACGGCAAAACAGGTGGAGGCCCAGACAGGCATCCGGTTCTCCTTCAGCCAGGAGGGAGAAAACGTGAAGATTACTGCGGAGGGAGTAAATGCCCACGCGGCTTTCCCAGAAGGCGGCAACAATGCACTGACAGGCCTTGTAAAGTATGTTACGGAACTTCCTCTGGCAGACTGCGGGCAGCTGTCCTGCTTAAAGGGGCTGCTGAACCTGATTCCCCACGGGGATCTGTACGGGGAAGCCATGGGCATTGCCATGGAGGATGAGATATCCGGAAAGCTTACCCTGGCATTCAGCATGCTGAAAGTGACCGAGGACAAGCTGGACGGACAGTTTGACAGCCGCTGTCCCGTCTGTGCCACAGAGGACAATGTTCTGGCCGTGGTGAAGGAGAAAATGGCCGGTGCAGGCCTGACGCTGCACAACGAATCCATGAGGCCTCCTCACCATGTACCCGGCGACGGCCTGTTTGTTCAGACGCTTCTGAAGGCCTATGAGGAGTATACCGGGAGAAAGGGCGAATGCCTGTACACAGGCGGCGGCACCTATGTCCATGAGCTGAAAAACGGGGTTGCCTTCGGCGCGTCCATGCCGGGAACTGACAACAATATGCACGGAGCCGACGAATTTGCCATCCTTCAGGAACTGGCTGCCAGCGCCAAAATCTTTGCCCAGGTAATCGTGGATCTGTGCTCCTGATAAGAAAACAGCAGCCTATTAAAGGATATCAAAGGGGCTGCGAAAAATAGGAGACTGATGAAAAGACACTCGGACTTTAACTGGAAGTATTTTATTAAACATATTGCCATTATCGCTGTACCTGTGGCCCTTCAGAACCTTCTGACCACCACAGGCAGCATGGTGGATACCATGATGTTAGCCTCCTTAGGGGAGAAGACCGTGGGAGCCGTGGGGCTGTGCGCCCAGTTCTCCACCCTGATGTTTGCCGGGTACTGGGGGTTTGTGGGCGGCGGTATGATGTTCTTCTCCCAGTACTGGGGGGCCAAGGATGAGGCGGGTATCACCCGCTCCTACGGGCTCACCCTCACCTTTATGATGGCGGTGGGCATCATTTTCGCCTGCCTGGCAGTGGGCGCTCCGGAAATGGTTATGAATATCTATACGGACAAGACGGAGATCCAGCAGATAGGCGCCGCTTACCTTCGCATCGTGGGATTTGCCTACCCGCTGCAGATTCTTGCCATGGCCATGAGTGCGCTTCTGCGATCCATAGAGCAGGTGAAGATTCCTCTGTACGGAGGGATTGCCGCGGTGTTTGCCAACTGTTTTTTTAACTATCTTCTGATTTTCGGAAAATGGGGGCTTCCCAGGATGGGGGCGCCGGGAGCGGCCCTGGGGACAGTCCTGGCCGGCATGGTCAATCTTTTGATACTGCTGGTGTTTGTTGTGAGAAAGAAGATTCCCTTTGTGCTGGCTTTTTCCAGACATTTTCGGTGGAACCGCCTATTTGTGGGGCAGTATCTGCAGAAATGTTTTCCCATTCTGTGCAATGAGGTTCTCATCGGCGTGGGCAACATGATGATCAATATCGTGCTTGGCCACCAGAGCGAGCAGGCCATTGCGGCGGTTGCGGTGTTCAGGACGCTGGAGGGTCTTGTGATCGCTTTCTTCAGCGGGTTTGCCAATGCGGCCACCATACTGGTGGGCAAGGAAGTGGGGGCAGGGAACCATGAGACGGCATTTGAGAGGGCCAAGAGACTGGTGTATCTGTGCAGCGGGTTTATCGGACTGGCCTGCGTGGGGATAATCCTGATCCACAATCCCCTGCTGCACGCCATGGGGCTACAGGGCGAGTCCTACCGCATCGGTACGGGGATGCTTTTCATCTACAGCGTGGCGGCAGTCCTGCGCATGGGCAACTGGGCGCAGAACGATACATACCGGTCAGCGGGGGATGCGGCGTTCGGATCCATTATGGAGATTACCTTTATGTACCTGATGGTGCTTCCCTGCGTCTACAGCGCCAACTATGTGTTTCGCGCACCTTTTCTCCTGGTGTTCGCCCTCTGCTACGGGGATGAACCTATCCGCTATGTGATCATGCAGGTTCACATGTATTCGGGGAAATGGATCAGGCCTGTGTCTGAGGCAGGGATGGCTGCCATCGGGGAATTCAGGAAAAGGCATGGGATAGGGGAGAAACGGAAAATCACAGCCGGGGGCAGATGACTGGCAGGGGGAACCGTAACCCGGGCCGCCATTTGAAATCACCTGCGGTAGTGGCAGCCCGGATTTCGGCCATTACGTGCATCCTCCCGGCCGATCAGTGCGGTGATCGGCTGGGGTGTGAACCGCAACGAACAGTCCCGGTTTTTTTCAATTTGGGACTTTGTTGGATCTTGCCTGTTACTGTTCACTGGTGCCCAGCAAACAGTAACCCAGTCCGCCATTCCAAATCGCCTCCGGCGATGGGCGGCCTGGTTCGCTGCCATTACGTGCATCC
>JAAWLV010000098.1 GCA_022798105.1 Hungatella sp. | reverse complement strand
GATGGGCGGACGATCTTTTACATCAACGAAAATTCTTTGCTGACGGCGTATGATACTAAGACCCACAAGGCCAGGCCGTTTCGGAATATGGTTGCCTCTAACTTTTGTCTGACCGATCAAGGTCTGTATTTCATCAATCGCATGGATTCCGACTGTGTTTATCTATGTGGCAGGGATGGTGTTGGCAGTCTGAAAATTTCAAATGAGCCAGCCCTGTCTGTTGATTATGACGGCGAGAAAGTTACCATGATTCTAAAATCGGACGGGAAGGAGGTGGTTTTTGAGCCGTGACGGTACGGGAGCGCCAAGCATCCGCATTGCCCTAAATGTAAGCAGGAAACGCTTATTGAGGTGCAACAACAAAAAATTACCGTCATCAAAGAGTCAGACGCGTAGACGCAGAGCCGATGAACTTGTGAACGAATCACCAGATCATCGGCTCTGCATTTCACATTACATACTGTTTTGCATCTGGGGCATAAGTGTTTTCTATTTGCCCGTCAGCTCATTAGCCATAGCGCGGACGGTGGCCAAGACCAGCCGCCGCCCCTGTTCCGGGCAGGCCCGGTAAAGCCCGCTGACTTCCTGGACTTCGCGCTCCACCCCTTACCAAAACCTCATTCGGCATAATTCTTCACCTTAACTGTATTGTATAGTTCAGATAGTGCAATTTGAATCCCCACATAATTCTGACTATCATGCAATATAATTCCGGTTTCAGCCGGCGAATCCTCCCCTTGCCGGCTCCGCAACAACCTTGGCCCCTACTCACTCAACTACTTTTCCCATTTTGCGCAAAAAATCGTTCTTAAGGGTCTGATTATAGAAAATGGCAGGCTTAAGGTTATTCAAACACATCCTTAACTAACTGACATTGCCGGCCAACAGTAATCAAGGAAGACGCAAAGTGGAAGAAACCGCGAAAAAGTGCTTGCAAATGTACTATTCCGGTGCTATACTACATACGATAACATGATACATTGGCTGATAAGGAGTGGACGTAAGTCCACTCCTTCGTTGTGAGGGGAGGGAACCGGTTTGGCGGCGGTCCCGGATTCCCGGCAGCAGCCGCAACCGAAGGGAAAGCGAGGTGATGCGGGTATGACAAAAAAGGAGAGTTATGAATCCAGGACGGAGGCTTTTCTGCTTCCGCTTATGGAGGAGAACCGGTTTGAACTGGTAGATGTGGAGTATGTGAAAGAGGGAAGCAACTGGTATCTGAGGGCTTATATCGACAAAGAGGGCGGAATTGCCATTGACGACTGTGAGTGTATCAGCCGGAGATTAAGCGACTGGCTGGATAAAGAGGATTTTATCAGCGACAGCTATATTTTGGAAGTCAGCTCCCCGGGGCTTGGAAGACCGTTAAAAAAAGAGAAAGACTTTGCCAGAAGCCTGGGAAAGCAGGTGGATATAAAGCTTTACAGGGCAAGGGAAAAACAGAAGGATTTTACCGGAGTACTGGCGGAGTACGACAAGAATACGGTTACCATTGAGCTGGAAGACGGAGACAGGATGGTGTTTGAGCGCGGGGATATAGCGCTGATTCGCCTGGCATTCGATTTCTGATAGCACATTTGGTGTGACAAAGTATATAGTTGGAGGATAGATGAAATGAATAAAGAACTGTTAGAAGCACTGGACATTCTGGAGAAAGAGAAGAATATCAGCAAGGCTGTTATGCTGGAAGCCATTGAAAACTCTCTGATCACTGCCTGCAAGAATCATTTCGGCAAGGCGGACAATATCAAGGTCAACATCAACCCTGAGACCTGTGATTTTGCGGTGCTGGCAGAAAAGGAAGTGGTAGAGCAGGTGGAGGATCCGCTGATGCAGATCAGCCTGTCGGAAGCCAAGATGACGGCTCCCAGATATGAGCTGGGCGACATCGTGCAGATTCCGGTTGAATCCAAATCTTTCGGGCGGATTGCAACTCAGAATGCCAAGAACGTGATTCTTCAGAAGATCCGCGAGGAGGAGAGAAAGTCCCTTTACGAGGACTGGTACTCCAAGGAAAAGGACATTGTTCAGGGCGTGGTGCAGCGGTATCTGAAGAAAAACGTCAGCATTAACCTGGGCAAGGCAGACGCCATTTTAAATGAGTCGGAACAGGTAAAGGGAGAGGTTTTCCAACCTACGGAGAGGATCAAGGTCTATGTGCTGGAGGTGAAGGACACTCCAAAAGGGCCCAGAATTTCCGTATCCAGAACCCATCCGGATCTGGTAAAACGGCTGTTTGAGCTGGAGGTGGCCGAGGTCAGGGACGGAACCGTGGAGATTAAGTCCATTGCCAGGGAGGCCGGGTCCAGAACAAAGATTGCCGTAAAGTCCAATGATCCCAATGTGGATCCCGTAGGCGCCTGCGTAGGTCTTAACGGCGCCAGGGTCAACTCCATAGTCAATGAACTGAGGGGAGAAAAAATTGATATTATTAACTGGGACGATACCCCGGCTTACCTCATTGAAAATGCCTTAAGCCCTGCAAAGGTCATCTGCGTGGTGGCAGACGAGGAGGCAAGGGAGGCACAGGTGATTGTGCCGGATAATCAGCTTTCCCTGGCTATCGGAAAAGAAGGGCAGAATGCCAGGCTGTCTGCCAAGCTGACAGGATTTAAGATTGATATTAAGAGCGAGACCCAGGCAAAGGAGATGGGGCTTCTTGACGAAATCGGCCTTCAGTATGAGACGGAGGAAGGGAATTTCGGAACCTATGAGGATGATTACAACTACGGGGAGAGTTACGAAGGTTCCTATGAGGAGGACTACGGCGCTTCCTATGAGGACAGTTATCAGGAGGATTATGGCAGGGAAGATCAGGAACAGGAAGGATATGGCAGCGATTATAATCAGGACGTGAATCAGAACGACTACCAGAAGGATTATCAGGACGGCGTAATACCAGAATAAGTCCCTTATTGGCGCTGGATTGCAGCAGAAAATGACAAAATGACAGGACAGCCGCAGTAAGACGGAAAGTCAGATTAGAATGGAAGTGAGAAGTCAGTGAGTACAAAAAAAATACCCCTCCGCCAATGTATTGGCTGTGGAGAGATGAAAAATAAAAAAGAAATGATTCGTATTCTTAAGACGCAAGGGGAGAGTTTTATCCTGGACGCCACCGGAAGGAAAAACGGGCGGGGCGCCTATCTGTGTCCCAGCAGGGAATGCCTGCAAAAAGCCGTAAAAAGCCGGGGCCTGGATCGCTCTTTTAAGATGTCTGTCCCAAAGGACGTGTACGAAGCTCTGGAGAAGGAGATGGAACAGCTTGTCGGAAAGTAGAAAGAAGGTCCTGAACCTGATCGGATTGGCCACTAAGGCGGGAAAGACTGCCAGCGGTGAGTTCTCCACAGAGAGAGCGGTAAAGGGCGGGAAGGCATATCTGGTTATCGTGTCGGAGGAGGCCTCCGAGAATACCAGGAAAAAATTTGCCAATATGTGTACTTACTATCAGGTTCCAATCTGGATTTTTGGTAACAAGGACGAATTAGGCCATTATATGGGAAAAGAGATGAGGGCATCTCTGGCCATATTGGACGAAGGATTCGCAGGGGCAATGGTAAAACAAATGAATATTAACGGAGGTAGTAAGTATGAGAGTCAATGAGCTAGCAAAGGAGCTGGGTAAGACCAGCAAAGAGGTATTGGATATTTTGCAGAAACATAATATAGAGATAAAAAGCCACTCTTCCAATGTGACGGAGGAGCATATTCAGGTGGTGAAAAAGGCTGTGGGCGGCGGGCAGCCTCAGAGCCAGGCGTCTCCGGCGCCTGCAGCTGCAAAACCGTCCCAGGCTTTGGAGGCGGCCCCCAGGGCAGCGGCTTCCGGCGGGGCATCGGCGGAACCGCCCAAGAAAAAGATTACGGCAGTGTACCGCCCCCAGAATTCCCAGACTATGAGGAATGCGGGACCGCGTTCCGCCCAGGGCGGAGGACGTCCCCAGAACCAGGGGGGAAGAGAGGGAGGAAGGCCTCAGAATCAGCCGCTTTCCACAAACCGCCTTCAGCCGGGAACGGGCCAGGGCCAGTTAAACCGTCTTCAGCCGGCGCCGGGCCAGAGTCAGACCTCTCAGGCAGCTCGTCCCCAGCCGGGAACGGGTCAGGGACAGACCTCTCAGGCAGCCCGTCCTCAGCCGGGAGCGGGAGCCGTACAGAGTCAGCCGGCGCGCTCCCAGACAGCCGGCCAGAGCCAGGTGTCTCAGTCCCAGGGAGCGGCTGCTCAGAGCCAGATATCCCAGCCGGTTCAGTCCCAGAGCAGTCCGGGCCAGGCCGCCAGTCGGCCGAACACCCAGTCTCAGCCGGCAGCAGGTGAGAGAACCCAGACACCCCAGTCCCAGGCCGGGACGGCAGGCCGGGACGGAGGCCGCAGCCAGGGCCAGGGAAGCCAGGCGGGACGTTTTCAGCAGGGCGCCCAGGGCGGCGTCTCAAACCGTGACAACAGCCGCGGCCAGGGCCAGGGAAGCCGTGACGGCCGGAATCAGAGATATCAGGGGAACCGTGACGGCGGGCGTTCCCAGGGCCAGGGCTACCAGGGAAGCCGTGACGGCAGCCGCCAGGGCGGTTACCAGGGAAGAGACGGAAACCGTCCCCAGGGCCAGGGTTACCAGGGAAGCCGCGACGGCAGCCGTCAGGGCGGGTTCCAGGGAAGAGACGGAAACCGTCCCCAGGGCCAGGGCTACCAGGGAAGCCGTGACGGCAGCCGCCAGGGCGGGTTCCAGGGAAGAGACGGAAACCGTCCCCAGGGCCAGGGCTACCAGGGAAGCCGTGACGGCAGCCGCCAGGGCGGTTACCAGGGAAGAGACGGAAACCGTCCCCAGGGCCAGGGCTACCAGGGAAGCCGTGACGGCAGCCGCCAGGGCGGTTACCAGGGAAGAGACGGGAGCCGTCCTCAGGGCCAGGGCTACCAGGGAAGCCGCGACGGCAGCCGCCAGGGCGGTTACCAGGGAAGAGACGGAAACCGTCCCCAGGGTCAGGGCGGCCGCGTTCAGGGCGGCCGGCCGGGACAGAAGGATATTTCCAAATCCTTTGACACGCCTATTGCGACAAAACCGCAGAGCAACCGGGGCAATAAAAATGCCTATAAGAACGATAAATACGACAAGAAGAATATGACGGAAGACGGGCCGAGAACAAAGGGCAAGGTGTCCAAACATCCATTCATTATGCCGCAGAAGAACGCGGTGGAGAAGGTGGAGGAGACTATCAAGGTTATAACCATTCCGGAAGTATTGACGATTAAAGAGCTGGCGGAGAAGATGAAGCTGCAGCCGTCGGCGATTATCAAGAAACTGTTTATGAAAGGCACCATCGTTACCGTGAACCAGGAGATCGATTACGAGAAGGCGGAAGAGATTGCCATGGAGTATGACGTTCTCTGCGAGAAGGAGGAGAAGGTCGACGTAATCGAGGAGCTTTTGAAGGAAGCCGAGGAAAGCGAGGACGATATGGAGGCAAGGCCGCCGGTAGTCTGTGTTATGGGCCATGTTGACCACGGCAAGACCTCCCTTCTGGACGCTATCCGTGAGACCAATGTAACGGCAAGAGAGGCAGGGGGCATTACCCAGCATATCGGTGCCTATGTGGTGGAGATTAACGGGGAGAAGATTACATTTTTGGATACCCCGGGTCACGAGGCGTTTACGGCTATGCGTATGAGAGGCGCCCAGTCCACGGATATCGCTGTTTTGGTGGTGGCGGCGGACGACGGCGTTATGCCTCAGACCGTGGAGGCCATCAACCACGCCAAGGCGGCGGAGGTGGAGATCATTGTTGCCATCAACAAGATCGATAAGCCCAGCGCCAATGTGGAGAGGGTGAAGCAGGAGCTGTCAGAGTACGAGCTGATACCGGAGGACTGGGGCGGAAGCACCATTTTCGTGCCGGTGTCCGCCCACACCAGGGAAGGTATCTCCGAGCTTCTGGAGATGATCATTCTGGCTTCCGAGGTTAAGGAACTGAAGGCTAACCCCAACAGGAAGGCCAGAGGACTTGTGATCGAGGCAGAGCTTGACAAGGGCAAAGGGCCTGTGGCCACGGTGCTGGTACAGAAAGGCACGCTGCGGATAGGCGACAATATTGCCGCAGGAGCCTGCTACGGAAAAGTCCGGGCCATGATGGACGATAAGGGACGGAGAGTGAAAGAGGCAACGCCTTCCACTCCCGTTGAGATACTGGGCCTTAACGGCGTGCCCAATGCCGGGGAGGTGTTTGTGGTCAGCGCCAGCGAGAAGGAGGCCAGAAGCTTTGCGGAGACATTTATCTCCGAGGGCAAGAACAAGCTTCTTGAGGATACCAAGGCGAAGCTGTCGCTGGATGATCTGTTCAGCCAGATTAAGGCGGGCAATGTAAAAGAACTGCCGATCATCGTCAAAGCCGATGTACAGGGCTCCGTGGAGGCGGTAAAACAGAGTCTCTTAAAGCTGTCCAATGAGGAGGTTATGGTAAAAGTAATCCACGGCGGCGTTGGCGCTATCAATGAATCCGACGTATCCCTGGCTTCCGCCTCCAATGCCATTATCATAGGCTTTAATGTGAGACCTGATGTGACGGCCAAATCAGTGGCAGAGCAGGAGAAGGTGGATCTGAGGCTTTACAAAGTTATTTACCAGGCCATTGAGGATGTGGAGGCAGCCATGAAGGGCATGCTGGATCCCATCTTCGAGGAGAAGGTTATCGGCCACGCGGTTGTGCGGCAGACCTTCAAAGCTTCCGGCGTGGGAACCATTGCGGGATCTTACGTGCTGGACGGCAAGTTCCAGAGAGGCTGCTCCGTGCGCATCACCAGGGACGGGGAGCAGATTTTCGACGGCGCCCTGGCTTCCCTGCGCCGCTTTAAGGATGATGTGAAGGAAGTGGCCACAGGCTACGAGTGCGGCCTGGTATTTGAGAAGTTTAACGACCTTCAGGAGGACGATATGATTGAGGCCTACGCCATGGTGGAGGTGCCTCGCTAGAAAGGGAATTTATGCGGAAAAACAGTATTAAAAATACAAGGATCAACATGGAGGTGCAGAGGGAGCTGAGCGAGATTATCCGCACCCAGGTGAAGGATCCGGGACTGAGCAGGGTTATGGTTACGGTGGTATCGGCGGAGGTGACTCCTGATTTGAAATACTGCAAAGCCTACATCAGCGTTTTGGGAAGCGAGGAGGCTGCAAAGGCAGCCCTTGAGGGCCTTAAGCGGGCGGTTGGGTTTATCAGGAAGGAACTGGCCAGACGGGTGAACTTAAGGAATACCCCGGAGCTTAAATTTATCCTTGATCAGTCCATTGAGTACGGCGTACACATGTCAAGGCTCATCGACGACGTGACGGAGCATATGAAGGACCGGGGAGACGAAGAGGCCGGCTCCGAAGAAGAATGGTGGGATGAGCCGGAGGAGTGAGGCGCCGGTTTGAAAATGGCAGAAGGGAGAGGGCTTATATGACAAAACTGGAACAGATGCTTGAAGGCGCGGCATCCATCGTGATCCTGGGCCATGTGAATCCGGATGGGGACTGTATGGGTTCCTGCCTGGCCATGTATCAATATGCGAGAAAGAGAAGGCCTGATTCTGTTATCAGGGTGTGCTTAAAAAATTTCCCCGGGAAATTTTCCTACCTGAAAGGCTATGAGGATATCCAGGAAGAAGCAGGCGGGGAGTCCTTTGATCTGTGTATCTGCCTGGACTGCAGCGATAAGGAGCGATTGGGAGATTTCGGGGTGTATCTGGATGGGGCGGCAAACAGCATCTGCGTGGATCACCATGTCACCAACACGGGCTATGCCGGGGAAAATATCGTTGAACCCAAAGCCAGCTCCACAGCCGAGGTGCTGTACGGACAGTTTTGTGAAGCGCTTATTGACCGGGACATTGCGGAATGCCTCTATACGGGGATCATCCATGATACGGGGGTGTTCCGTTACAGCAGCACATCGGCAAAAACCATGGAGATTGCGGGAAAGCTCATGGGGACGGGAATCGACTTTACCAGGATTATTGACGACAGCTTTTTTAAGAAGACGTACCTGCAGAGCCAGATTCTGGGCAGGGCGCTTATGGAGTGCATCCGGTTCTCGGAAGGGAAATGTATTTTCACTGTGGTGAAGAGCCAGGATATGGAGTTTTACGGCGTGGGGCCAAAGGATCTGGACGGAATTGTGGATCAGTTAAGAACCATTGACGGGGTGGAGTGCGCAATCTTCATGTATGAGATCGACACCCACATGTACAAGGTAAGCATGCGCTCCAATTACGTGGTGGATGTAAGCAGGATTGCCTCCTTTTTCGGCGGCGGCGGCCATGTGCGGGCAGCCGGGTGCACCATGTCGGGAAGCATCCATGATGTGGTAAATAACCTGTCAGGCCATATTGAGAAGCAGCTGCTTGCGGTGAGTGCGGATGATTGACGGCGTCTTAAATGTATATAAAGAGAAAGGCTACACGTCCCACGACGTGGTGGCAAAGCTGCGGGGCATCTTAAGGCAGAAGAAAATCGGCCACACGGGTACTCTGGATCCGGAAGCCCAGGGGGTGCTTCCCGTATGTCTGGGGAAGGCGACCCGCCTGTGCGATATGCTTACGGACAAGAGGAAAACCTACATGGCCGTGCTGCTTTTGGGAAGGGAGACTGACACCCAGGATGTGTGGGGCAGGATCCTGAAAGAGAAAAGACCGGAGGAATGCGGTGTGGACGAGGTCCGCGCTGCGGAAACGATTATGGGCTTTGTGGGAGCTTATGCCCAGATTCCGCCGATGTATTCGGCGCTGAAGGTCAACGGAAAGAAACTCTATGAGCTGGCCAGAGCCGGCAGGGAAGTAGTCAGGGAGCCCAGGCAGGTGACCATCTATGATATCGAAATCGAGTCATTAGAGCTTCCAAGGGTTGTCATGAAGGTCTGCTGCTCAAAAGGTACTTACATCAGGACCCTGTGTCATGATATCGGAGCGAAGCTGGGGTGCGGCGGGTGCATGGAAGCCCTGACGCGGACCCGGGTGGAGCGGTTTTGTCTGGAGGAGAGCCTGACCCTTGCACAGATAGAGGCTCTTAAAAACCAGGGAAAGCTGGAAGAACATATAGTATCCATAGAGGATATGTTTGCCTGCTATCCGGCAGGCGCCGCGGTGCCGGAGGCCGACGGGCTGGTGCATAACGGCAATCCCTTAAAAGCGGAATATGTGACTTTTGTTTCGGAGGAAGGGAACCGGGGCGGGAAGGTGCCGGAGTGTAAGGACGGAGCCTGCTTAAGGATTTACGACAGCAGAGGAAAGTTTATGGGAATTTATCAGTGGGAGCAGGCGAAGATGCGCTTTAAACCCCAGAAGATGTTCCTTGGAGGATGATAGGGATGGATTGTTTCATCGGCAAAACCGATTTTAAGATAGAAGAGCCTACGGTGGTGACTATCGGAAAATTTGACGGCCGTCATAAAGGGCATCAGAAGCTTTTGGGCTGTATGCTGGAATATAAGGAGCGTCAGGGGTATAAGACCGGGGTGTTTACCTTTGACGCGGCTCCCGCCGCCAGGATTTCGGGAACCGTGCAGAAGGTCATTACCACCAACCAGGAGCGAAGAAACAACATGGCTAAAATGGGGATCGACTATCTGGTGGAATACCCGTTTACCAGCGATGTGGTTCATCTCAGCGCCGAAGCTTTTGTCAGGGAGATCCTTGTGGGAAAGATGAACGCCAAAGCCATTGTGGCGGGGACGGACTGCGGGTTCGGCTATAAGCGGTCGGGAAATGCAGAACTTCTTGAGGACTTATCTTCCAAATATGGATACGATTTGAGGATTATTGTGAAGGAACAGGACGAGAAGCGGGATATCAGCAGCACCTATATTAAGGAAGAACTGGCCAAAGGCCACATAGAGAAGGCAAACAGGCTTCTGGGGGAGCCCTATTCCATCCACGGAACGGTGGTTCACGGCAATCATCTGGGAGGCCCTGTCCTGGGATTTCCCACGGTCAATATCATCCCGCCAGAGGAGAAGTTTCTGCCGCCCTTTGGAGTCTATGTGTCCAGGGTGGTGACGGATGAAGGGATCTTCGGCGGTATTACCAATATCGGGAGAAAGCCTACAGTGGAGACCGGTTCTTTTGTAGGGGTGGAAACGTATATTTTTAATATGGACAAGGATCTGTACGGAACGGATATTGAGGTGCAGCTTTTAAATTTTGAGAGGCCGGAGCAGCGGTTTGATTCCCTTGACCAGCTGAGAGAGCAGCTGAAACGGGATCAGGAATACGGGCTTTCCTATCTTGACAAGGAAAACGTGTTGTGCTAATATTAATCGGTATGGATACGCCGGGGCTCAGTCTTTGGATGCTCCAACCATTGCTTGGTCTGCGGTCAGAATAATATTTTAGGAGGATTTACCATGATTTCAAAGGAAAAGAAAGCAGAAATTGTTGCAAAGTATGGCAGGAAGCCTGGCGACACAGGTTCACCGGAGGTTCAGATTGCACTTTTGACAGAGAGGATTACAGAGCTTACCGAGCATCTGAAGCAGAACCAGAAGGATCATCACTCCAGACGGGGCCTTCTGAAGATGGTAGGACAGAGACGAGGCCTTCTTGATTATCTGAAGAAGACAGATCTGGAAGGTTACCGTGCCCTTATCGAGAAGCTTGGAATCAGAAAATAGATACGGGGTTCATTAGGGTGGAAGGGATTCCACCCTATCTTTGGGTATAAAAGGAAATTCATGCGGAAGATTTGCTCCGAGACCGCTGAAAAGCATATCCCCCGGTGGGATGCGAGGGGTGTGTTTTTCAGTAGTTTCGGCTTCTTCTGCTGGATTTTATATATGGCTATTGTGCTGACACGTTCATTTTCAGCCAAATGACGCAGAATGAATTTTCAGTCTGCAAGGCGGCTGAACGAGGCGATGCGGTGGTATCGTTAAGTGAGGCCAACGCGGCAGATGGAAATTCAGGCAAGTCATTTGGCGAAATATGAACGTGTCAGTACACTAGTGTACTGTCCGGATTATATTCAGGCAAACCTCCTTGCCTAAATTTCCATCAGACTGCGTTGTCGGCGGTCAACGATGCCACCGCATCGCCTCCCT
>JAAWLV010000097.1 GCA_022798105.1 Hungatella sp. | reverse complement strand
GCTCATCGGAACGTCTGGCATATCTGAACCCGGTCGGCACACAGCCTCCCTCCCCTCGCTGGCCCCACGACAATCCCCGCCCCAACTTTACTCACTCAATAATACAGCAAAATCATAAAAACCCTGATTTTCAAACCAGAAAATATTCTTACCAAATAAAGCAGTTATCTTTCCGCCACAGCGTTGAAACCACGTTCCCTATCAAAACGCCTTTAAGTGAGCAAATCTCAGCTGGCTCCGCCACAACCTCCGCCCCTGCCCACTATAGTTTACTCCATAGCAAAATCCACCCTGACAGAAGTCGGTTCCTTACAAACAAGAACAGGATTCGTTTAAAGGAATAACACCCAAACAAACCCTGCCGAAATCAGGCATTTCTTGAGCCTTAAGCTTCGGCAGGGTCCGTCTTTTATCATCTTCTTTTATGTTTAAGCAATTTTTATTCCTTCTGCCGGCTCCTTTGCCACAGCGTGTCTGAACATTCATTCCCGCCGTCTGCGCGCCCCACTTCAGGGGTATCGTTGAGCCAAATTCAAGTTACATAGCACACTCTAAAGCAGATAGTCCTCTATCTCAAATTCCTTCCCGTCCACGAAAAGCGTCCGGATAAACACCCCCGGCTCTTCCCCGTCCTCACCCTTTTCGCAGGTCCCACGGGCCTCCAGCTTTACGCACCCCATCTGCTCTTTCACGGAAAGTTCCTTCCCGACCACTCCCTGGTCAGCCAGGGCTTCCGCCAGCTCCAGCAGCACATCCTCCACGTCCCCGCCTATGCGGTGCCTGGCAAACTCCCGCTCCAACTTCTCATAAAGTTCCCCGTTCAGCACACAATCACTCCTCCATCATCTCCAGAAATTTTTTGAACTCCCCTTTTGCCTCCTCTATAATCCCCTGATCATAGGTGTTGAGGGCCTGCTCAAACTTCCGGATTGCCCGCTCCACGAAAAGCCTGTCATCCCCCAGGCTCTCCTCATAAACCCGTTCCCCCCGCAAAAGCAGATATTTATTCTCCTCACGATCCCTGGGATGGATCTTCAGATAGGACAGGGTCTTTAACCGCTCCTCAATCTCCTCCTGAGTCATATCCACGTCTCTTCCGAGAAATACTTTCTTCATTACCTGCTCCGTAGATGTAACCTTAACCTCCACCTCCAGAATCGAATTGATGTCGTAGGTATAGGTTACATCCACCGACTCCTCCCCCGCCTTGGCAGGAGGAATATCGATGAGAAGCTCTCCCAGGGACAGGTTGTTGGCTGCAAACCGGCTCTCCCCCTGAAGCACGTTGATCCGGATCTTGTCCTGATTATCCCGCACCGTGTAGAGACGCTCCGTCCGGCTGGCGGGAATCACCGTATTCCTGTCAATAATCGGGCAGAATACCCCGTTTTCAAACTCATGGTTCTCCCACTCCCGCACCACCTCGGTTCCCAGGGTAAAGGGGCACACATCCGTAAGGATAACCTCCTTGATGGCGTCCCTGCGCTCCTTCATGGCCCCCTGGATGGCGGCGCCCAGGGCAACCGCCTCGTCGGGGTTTACGTTGGTATCCGGGATCATCTTAAATAATTTGCTGACAAACCGGCGGATAACCGGACTCTTGGTGGCTCCGCCCACCAGCACCACCTTGTCAATATCCGACAGCCGGATGTGGGCGTCGCTTAAGGATCTCTTCACGGGCCTGCGTATCCGATCCAGAAGGTCGCTGCAGGCCTCCTCATACTTCGCAAGCTCCACCTCCAGCTCGTAAAGCTCCTCCCCAATCTTGCAGTTCATGGCCGAAACCCGCTTATCCGAAAAGCCCAGCTTGCACAGTTCCGCCTGCCTGTGGATATGACGCAGGGTTTTCTCGTCCAGAGACAGCCTGTCAAGCTTATAATGTTTCTCAAAAAACATGTTTTCCAGCACTGCCGTAAAATCCTCGCCGCCGAGGAAATTATCGCCGGCCACGGCCCGCACCTCCAGGATGGTGTCATACAGTTCCAGAATCGACACGTCAAAGGTGCCGCCCCCAAGGTCAAACACCAAAAACCTGGCCTGGGCCTGGCTCTGATACAGCCCGTAGGCAATGGCCGCAGCCGTAGGCTCGCTGATGATCCGCTCCACCTTAAGCCCTGCCAGCTCCCCCGCCCTCTTGGTTGCCCTTCTTCTGGCGTCGTCAAAATAGGCAGGGACACTGATAACCGCCTCGGTCACCTCTTCGCCCAGATAGCTCTCGGCATCCTCTTTCAGGGCCCGCAGCACCAGGGAGGATAATTCCTCCGCCAGAAACGTCCTGTTTCGCAGTTTAAACTGCTTTTTGCTTCCCATATCCCGCTTAAATACGCTGGCTGCGCTGTCCGGGTAGAGAAGCATCCGCTCCGCCGCCAGTTCTCCCACATATACCTGCTCCTCCTCGTCAATGCTGACTACAGAGGGGGTCAGGTTTTTTCCAAGCCTGTTGGGAATGATCTTCGGCCCCTCCTCGGTAAAATAAGCTGCCAGGCTGTTGGTCGTTCCCAAATCAATTCCTATTATCATAATTTTTGTGTCCTCTTCAAAGCAATGGTTATTGAAATGTCATGGCTGTTAAATTCCTGTGCCTTTTTATAGTATTCCCGGGCTTTCTCCAGATCCCCTACGGCCTCATAGTACATGCCCAGGTGCTGATACCCTTCATAGCAGGCCTTGTACCGGCACTGGCGGCACCGCTGCCACCGGTTCATATCCTCAAGCATCTTAAGCCCTTTTTCAGTCTCCCCCAGACAGATATACACCCATCCGAACCTCATAAGCCTGGCAGGCCCGAAGGAATAATATTTGAGATAATTTTCCTCCGTCCCGTTGCCGGATTTTTGAAAATATTCCAAAGATTTTGCGGCATGGAGCCTGGCATCCTTTTTCTTTCCCATGCGGAAATACATATACGCCAGCTTCCACTCCACCTCCCGGCGGTCGTCGTCGCTTACGGCTGCTGCCAGGGCTCTCTTGTAGTACCCTTCCGCCTTCTTAAAATCTCCCAGGATATCCTTGTAAAAATACGCCAGATCACACATCCTGTCGGTTTTATCTTCCTTAGAGGCCTTGTTTATTCCCTTTACGTAGGTCTTTACGGCCTCCTTTTTCTTTCCTGTAAGATATTGGATCGTAGCCACATTCTCGTAGTAATCGTCTAATTCCGGCTCCATCTGAAAATACTTCAGCGCATTGTCATAATCCTCAAGATACTGGTAGAGAAGCCCTATCTCTTTTCTGAAGGTCTTCCTGTCCGGAAACATCTCCAGATCCTTTTCATAGCACCAGATGGCCTTTTTGTAATCGCCGAGAGCCTCATAGCAGTCCGCCATGTTGCTGTAGGGAAGGACACTTTTGCCCTCTCCCATGCAGTCGGCCGCTTTCTGAAAGCACTCTATGGCCTTTTCGAACTGGCCCAGGTATTTGTAGCAGCAGCCCATATTGTTGTGGGATGCCCAGTCGTCAGGCTCATAGGCCAGAGCCTTCTCAAATTCCCCGACAGCCTCCGAAAGCCGGAAAGCGCTCATGAAAAGCCTTCCCTTTTCCACCAGGTAGTAACAGTTTTCCTTAACCTTAAGCTGATTGTCTATGTAGCTTAAAGCCTTCTCAAAGTCTGCCGGATCGTAAGTGCTTGTGTATTTTTCCTTATAGTAATCCGCCAGCTTTTCATTGGCGTCCCGGTAACCTTCCTGGCATTCCAGAGCTTTCTCAAATTCTTCCATGGCCAGGACCTTCATCTCAAGCGCTTCCTGGCACAGCCCGCAGTTATAGTGGAGTGCCGGAGTGCCTCCGTACACAGATTCCGCCTCACTGTATTCAGCCAGTGCCTTTTTATATTCCTTTTTATCAAGGTAAATGTGCCCCCGTATCATACGGTACTGCATCCTGTCCTGATTCTGATAGATGGCTTTTTCAAGATGCATAAGCGCTTTATCCATCTCGTTGTTGTCCCAGTAAAGCAGGGCCATCTCATATTCCACCTCGGACTTGTCCTCGATGTCCATATCGTCCTCTGGAATATCCTTCTTTATAAGCTCCAGAAGCTCCTCTGCAATGGCAAACGGTTTTTTGCGATCCTCCCGGTTCTCCGCCAGGTTTCTTAAAACTTTTACCTCATAGAGCTTCATGTTGGGGCTGAATTCCACCTGGTTCTCCCTGGCCCTGTCCAAAACCCCCTGGGCGTCCGAGAACTGATTGTTGTAGAAAAACGCCTCCACAGCCAGCATATAGGGTTTGTAATATCCTGCGTAGACCCGGATGGCCCTGTAATAGTCATCCACCACCTGCTGCCCGTTTTTCATCTCATAAGCGGCCTCCTGCCGCTGGAGAATAGCCGGGAAATATCCTTCATCCTGAGCCAGGATGGTATCGCATACATCAATGCTGTCTTTATACTTTTTATCTTCAAACAGGAGATATGCTTTATACTGCATGCAGGCCTGCTTATCCTGGGGCTCGCCTGCCGCCTCTATGGCCATATCCACATAGTTCAGAGCCTTTTCCTGCTGTTTCAGTTCAAAACAGCAGCCGCTTAAGATGTGGCAGGCCCGGTATTCCCGGGAAATACGCTTCTTGTTCTCGTCGCTGCCGTCATCCGGCGTGTCCCGGATAAGCTCCAGCCACCGCTCAAGATGGGGCAGGGCCTCCTCATACCTTTCTGCCCGGTACAAAAGCCGTCCGCACAGGTTCTCATAGGAGTAGGTCTGCTCCTGGTCAGGCACAAAATCCGCTATGAGTTCAATAGCCTCATCCATATACTCGTTCTGGAACAGACACCAGCCAAGCTCCACCGTGTCTCTGCATCTGTCCGCCTCATCCAGATCCGTCCTTTTTATTGACTCCCTGTACCGGGCGATAAGCGCTTCGTTGGTCTTCCTCATGTCCTCCAGAACCGCTTCATCCCTTCCGTCCATATTCAGAAGGTCCATCATCAGCTCCTTGGCTTCCTCATACTCCTTTTTTACAATCAGGTATCTGGCCGCCCCGTACTTGGCTGTATAATGGTCCGGGCTGCTTTCCAGAATCTTTCTCCAGATTCCGTAAGCCTCATCCCTCCTGCCTGCCGCCCAGCGGGCTTCGCCGCAGTAAAGGAGAACGTAAGTATCCTCTCCGCAGCTCTCTAAAAGGCGGTCCGCCAACTCCTGGGCCTCACCAACCTGAGGCGGCAGAAGATCCGGCTCCTTCCGCTGCTCCTCCTCTTCCCCGCTCTCCCGCCAGGACTCTCCTGCCAGGGACAAAAGCCGTAAACGCTCCGCATCCGCATAAGGGTGGTAAATGCCGAACGCTTCCAGTTCATCCAGCTTTTCCAGAAGGCCTTCCTTCTCCCCCCGGTCAATCTGGCGTTTAATATCCAGATAATTGCGGATATAGGCATCCGCATCCGCCTGCTCTTCATCAGTCACCTGAAACAAATCATAATTGATAAAGGAATCATGCTGAATATAATAAACGGCATAATCCAAAAAATCCTTTGGAAATTTCTGGAGAATATTTTCCCTGTCCTCCACAATCTGAAACTGCTGATCCACCAGCTGCCAGATCCTGTGAGGAAGATAGATATGATCCATCAGATATACCAAAAAAGCTTCTCTGGCTTCCAGTGAAGTATCCAAATCATCACAGACCGGATCCGCCAGCACCTTCTCCCACGCTTCTGTGCTGCACCTTAGTAGAATATCCCGGTAAATCCTGTCTGCCTTCTCCACCCACAGATCGATCTCCGTCTTTTCCTTCTCCTCTTCCTGCCCGCCGTCCGGCTCTCTGGCAAACTGCAGAGCCCCCTCATAGGCTTCTCTCAGCTTTTTAAACCCTTCCGGATCATCCTCCGGATTGGTATTCTTTAAAATCCCCCTGTACGCATCCCGAATTATATTCTCGTCTTTCGTCTCCTGAATTCCCAGAATACGGAATACCATCTGCCGCTCCATAGTCTCCCTCCCTCACAATAATCAAATAAGGCTCCCTCTATTTTATACAACTCCCATGCCACTTGTCAACCGCATTGCTGTTTGCCGGGTTACCGTTCACAGGTACCTTGTAAGCGGTAATGATCGTGCGATCTCAGACCCTTCGGATAATGATTCTTCAGGATCCCTCCCACCTTCTTTGCCCAGCCGATGGAGTATCCGCCCGCCAGCACTAACGTCCAGCCGTTTCCTCCCTCCGCTCCGGCCTCCAAGGTCTCTCCTCCCATGTAAGCGGCTGTCTCCCGGCTCTCCGCCCCCCATGCCTGCCACCGTTTCACCTGTTCCTTTTTCAGGTAAAGAGCCAGGCCATGGGACGGCTCAAACCGGTTCTTCTTTATAGTGCCAAGATGCAGCCCCGCCCTGAGGATACGCAGTCCGGCAAAATCCGGCATCATCCCGGGAACCAGGTACAGCTGCTCCCCGAAACGAACCATCCTCTCCTCCGCCTTCCGGCCAAACAGCTCCTCTCCCTCTTTCGACAGCGTGTCAAGACAGAATTCCCGCCACAGGGATTTTATCTGTGCATCTTTTACATAGGAAGGTTTTTTATACTTTTGGGGCCGGTTATCCCTTTCCTCACCGGCTTTTCTTAAAACCGCCGCAAAATGCCCCTCTCCCTGCGCATGGTGAGGCCAGATGCGGCATGTAAAGGCCAGTTCCTTCCGCCCGGCCTCCACCCACAGGGGCACTCCTGCGTCAAATGCCTCCCCTGCCGCCGTCTGCTCCACATAAAACTCCGGATTCCTCTCCAGAAAGGCGTTGACCACGCCCTCATTTTCCTCCGGTGAAAAGGTACAGGTGGAATAGACGATCCTTCCCCCCGGACGGACCATGGTTCCGGCCAAATCCAGAATCCCTCCCTGGCGCCTGGCGCACATGAGCACATGTTCCCGGCTCCACTGTGTTCTTGCCTCCTCATCCTTCCGAAACATCCCCTCCCCGGAACAGGGGGCATCCACCACAATCTTATCAAAAAAGGCGGGGAAGCGGTCTGCCAGAGTCCCGGCCTCCTCGTTGGTCACAACTGCATTGGCGATTCCCATCCGTTCCACATTCCGGGACAGGATTTTCGCCCTGGCCGGATGGATCTCATTGCTTACCAAAAGGCCCTGCCCCAGAAGCTTTCCTGCAATCTGGGTAGTCTTTCCGCCGGGGGCCGCGCACAGATCCAAAACCTTCTCCCCCGGCTCCGCCTCCAAAAACTCTGCCACTGCCATGGCGCTGGGCTCCTGGATATAGAAAACCCCGGCCTCATGCCAGGCATGTTTTCCCGGCCTTGCCTTCTCGTCATAATAGTATCCTTCCTCTGCCCAGGGTATTTTCCAAAGCCCGAACTGTTTTACAAGCATTTGAACCTCAGAAGGGCCTGTTACCTTTAAAGGATTTAACCTCAGCCCTTTTTTCCTCTCCTGACTGTAGGTTTCCAAAAACGCCCCATACTCCTGCCCCAAAAGCTCTTTCATCTTCTCAAGAAATGCCTCCGGCAGACGGGCCTGTCCATTGCCGCCTGCCGCCGTACCGTCCTCTGTACCGGCCATTGTCCTTGCCCCTCCCTTCTTTCTTCGGTTTCCTCTCAAAAATCAATTGATACCGGCCATTACTGATGCTATACTATTTCACGTAACTTTTCACCTGCAGCCATTGCCTCTCATAAAGAACCATACGGGGAACTGCCATATGAAAACATTTACCATAAACAACAGCACCATTATCAACGGAATCGCACTGGGCTTTTCCGCAGCCTTTCTCCTTGCCTCCCTGGCAGGAGCCGTCTACACCGGGGAATGGGGCCAGGTTTTTCACAACTGGTATCTCATTTTAATTTCCCCCTGCCCCCTTGTCACCGACTATTTTGCCCTGGGCGGCCTGGCCAGCACCATGCTCAATGCCGCGGCCTGCGGCTTGGCCTGCTTTCTTTTTATGGTTTTTTTTAAAGGCCAGTCCCGGGCCAACACCCTGGCCGGCTATTTTCTTGTGGTGGCACACTGTTTTTACGGCCTGAACTTTTTCAATATGTGGCCGCCTTTTCTGGCTGTCTTTGTGTATCTCCGCCGGAAAAAGCTGGATTTCAAAAAGAATCTCCACATCTGTATGTTTGCCACCAGCTTCGGCCCCTTTATCAGCGAGCTTATGTTCCGCTATACCCAGGGCCACCGCTTTGTGCTGGGACAGGTTCACCTGACCCTTTCCGGCATCCTGCTGACCGCCGCCTTCAGCCTTATGCTGGGTTTTCTCATCCCCGCCGTACTTCCCGGGGCCCATGCCTGGCACAAGGGCTACAATCTTTTTAACGGCGGCCTGGCCGTGGGGATGCTGGGATTCTTCCTCTTTAACTTTCTCTACCGCACTATGGGCTTTCACAGCCACGGCAGCGTGGCGCGGGAAAATCTCATATACACCCGGTTCGGCCATTCCTACAGCCTGTTTGCCAACCTGTTCTTTTTGTCCATCTTCCTTGTATGCCTTCTGACAGGGTGGCTTCTCAACGGAAAAAGCTTTGACGGCCTGGATCATCTGGTGAAAGACACCGGATACTCCAGCGATTTCGCCGACAAATACGGCATGCCTTTATGCCTCATCAACATCGCCTGCCACGGCAGCCTCTTCCTTTTATATCTGAACCTGATCATCCGTTTTACCGAGGGTTCCGGTTTTACGGGCCCCACGGTAGGGGTTGTCTTTGCCGCCCTCACCTTCACTGCCATGGGACAGCATCCCAAAAACGTATGGCCCCTTCTCTTTGGCTACCAGCTTCTGTCCCTGGTGGTTTCTCTGGTGTGCACTGCGGCAGGAACCGAAATTCCCTGGTCCCTCTCCACCCAGAGCTACATCAACAGTGCTGCCTTTGCCACTGGCCTCTGCCCTATTGTAGGGCGCTACGGCATCCGGGCAGGTATTGCAGCCGGATTTATGTGCGCCTCCCTGTGCACCTCCACCAACGCCCTTCACGGCGGGCTGATCCTGTACAACGGAGGCCTTACCACCGGCGTGACGGCCCTTATCCTTCTTCCGATCCTGGAGCACTACATTCCAAAGCCCAGGAAAGAGATGAAGAATCTGACCATCAACATGTATGATATGCTGACTCTTATAACCGGCCCCTCCTCCAAACAGGACGGGAAACAGCCCTGACCGCTTCAGGAGGGCGTTTTTACTTTCCAAACAAAGTTCCCAGAATGCCTCTCCCGATACTGGCTCCAATATTGCCCCCCAGCCTTTTCCCAAAGCTGCCTCCTACACTCCCTCCAATCTCATTGCCCACTTCCCGGCCGATGGTGCCGGCAGCCGACCTGGCCACTCCGGCCACCGCCCGCTTTCTGGACTGCTCTCTCCTCTGCGCCTCCTTAGCCCTCTCTTTTTCCCGGCGCAGCGCCTCCCTGCCGGCCTCCTTAGCCTCCTCCTCCTCCTCTTTCTTTCTGGCTTCAAGCTCTCTTTGCTGCCTCTCCTCTATTTCCTGCTGCTTCATCTTCCGCTGAAAAAACTCGTAGGCAGAGTCTCTGTCAATCATGGTGCTGTACTTGGAGCAGAGGATCTGATTCTCAATCTCCGACCTTCTTTCCTCCCGGCCGATTGGCCCCATAAGGCTCTGAGGCGGAAGTATCCCGGCCCGTCTTACCATGGAAGGAATCCCGTCGCCGTCCAAAAAAGAAACCAAAGCCTCTCCGATCCCCAGCTGCCCTACAGCCTCCCTGGTATCGAACTGAGGGTTTGGCCGAAATGAATCCGCAGCCGCCTTCACTGCCTTCTGCTCCGCGGGGGTGTAGGCCCGCAGGGCATGCTGAATCTTATTGCCCAGCTGTCCTAACACCCCGTCAGGAATATCCCTTGGGCTCTGGGTAATAAAATAAATCCCCACCCCCTTAGAGCGGACCAGCTTGACCACCTGCTCCAGCTTCTGGATCAGCGCCCTGGGGGCATCGTCAAACAACAGATGGGCCTCATCAAAGAAAAATACCATCTTGGGCTTTTTACAGTCCCCGGCTTCCGGCAAAATCTCAAACAGCTCCGACAGCATCCACAGCATAAACGTGGAGTACATCTTCGGGCTGTGAATCAAACTTTCACTGTGGAGAATATTGACTGTACCTCTCCCCTCATAATCCAAACGGAACCAGTCCCGGATGTCCAGGGCCGGCTCCCCGAAAAACTGCTCTGCCCCCTGCTCCTCTAAAGACGCCAGCTTCCGCAGGATACTGTTAATGCTCTGCCTGGGCAGGTTTCCGTATCTGGAAGAGTACTCCTTATTGTTTTCAGCCACATAAAGGAGCATGGCCCTCAGATCCTTCGTATCCAAAAGCAGCAGCCCCTCCTCATCCGCGATCCCGAAGACGATGGTCAGCACATCTGCCTGAGTATCCGTAAGTTCCATGAGGCGCGCCAGAAGCGTAGGGCCCATCTCTGAGACGGTAGTCCGCAGAGGAAGGCCTTTTTTGGCAAATATATCCCAAAAGCATACCGGATAACCGCAGAAATCAAATCCTTTGTCCTCCAGTCCAAAAGCCCTAAGCCTCTCTCTCATCTCATCCGTGTCCTCGCCGGGAAAACACATTCCTGCCAAATCACCTTTCACGTCCGCAAGAAATACAGGCACTCCCATATCACTGAAAGACTCCGCCATCACTTTTAGGGTAACCGTCTTTCCGGTTCCCGTAGCCCCTGCAATCAAGCCGTGGCGGTTGGCCATCTTCGGATGAATACAAAGTTTCTCCCCGTGATCCTCCCCAATCCACAGCATCCCATCATATACCATATCGCTTCTCCTCCTCCTTCTTCAGCCGGCTGTTCTCTCCCCAGTTTACCATGTCATCCCCCGTCTGTCCATTCCTTCTTCCTCCGCACAGCACCCGTCCACCCGGATGGTTAACGTTCACAGGCAATGCCATTAACTTAACCTGTTGTGCTAGTTAATAATTAATGTCGTGTGCTTTACCTTAGCAGGATAAGTTGGAACTTCAATTTTGCTATGTTGCTGTATTGTTGAGTGAGTAAAGTTGGGGCGGATTTGATCGTGAGGCCAGCGAGGGGAGGCAGGCTGTGTGCCGGGCGGGTGAATATATGCCATGGAGATGAGACCAGGAAAACAGGAGGGCCTCACCCCGAGTGTTTTCCGCTTTAAGGGCTCAT
>JAAWLV010000096.1 GCA_022798105.1 Hungatella sp. | reverse complement strand
TGCAGGACTTGCAGGGGCAGCAGTTTATTTCCGTTGACAATATGGACGTGGCGGAGATTCCATGCGTGGAGGAGTCTAAGTTTCGGGTGGTGTATTAAATCAGGTTATTATCATAGGGTACGTTTATCAGGGGGGAGACATTTTTTCAGTCTCCCCCATCTCTTTCGAAAGATTCTCCCCCTTTTTTCTCAAAAATTTCCCCACCTACAAGAAAAGTTTGTCTAATTGTGCAAAAATCCCCCTGATGGTAAAATACACCCATAAAACACAGGGAGGTATTACACGTGAAGAAATTATTGACCGTAACAACAGCAGCAGTTATGGCGGCGGCGCTGGCGATGGCAGGCTGCGGCTCACCGGAAGGAGCAAAAGGACAGGAAGCCGGGGACACCCAGAGCGCCCAGGGGACCCAGGCACAGGCGGACGGCGGCAGCAGCAGCGGAGACAAAATTAAGCTGGTGTACTGGTCCAACCAGAGGCATGATATGGAGTATGTGCAGAAAAAGATAGATGAGTTCAACTCCACCAACGACAAGAACATCGAAGTCTCCTATGAAGTGATGACCGAAAACTACGACAACAACCTGGAGTTGTCATTCCAGAGCAATCAGGCGCCGGACATTTTCCGGGCCAAAAGTGAGATTGCCCCCTATGCCAGCAAAGACATGATTATTCCCATTGACGACTTTCTCACAGACCAGGACCGGGAGCGGTTCGGCGATACCCTTGGGATTGAAAACATCAATGTCTACAAAGGCAAGACCTACTCCGTGCCTCAGTTCGGCAACACGTACCGGCTCATCTACAACAAGGACATCTTTGAAAAGGCCGGACTTGACCCGGAAGCGCCGCCCAAGACCATGGCGGAAGTGAGGGAGTACGCAAAGATTATCACCGATAAATTAAGCGGCGAAGGCATTTACGGGTTTGCCATGAACTTAAAGAACGGCTACAGCTCCATGTACCGCTCCGTAGATGAGGTGGCAAGACTGTCGGATATGTTCTACTACGACTTTAAAGAGGGCAAATACAACTTTGATGAGTATGCCAAAGTAGTCCAGGCATTTGCGGATATGTACCAGGACGGCTCTTTCTTCCCGGGAACGGAAAGCCTTGACATCGACCCATTGAGAGCCCAGTTCGCGTTAGGCAACATCGGCATGTACATGTCCGGTTACTGGGAGGTTTCGGTGTACGATTCCCAGTTCCCCACAGAGCAGAACTGGTATGCGTGTCAGCTGCCTACCATGGACGGAGTAAAAGGGGTCAACACCATGAACGCTGCAGGCCGCAGTTTCGTCATCTCCAGCCAGTGCAAAAATCCGGAGGCAGCGTGGGAGTTTATGCAGTTTATGTGCAGCGAAGATTACATGATTGGGTATCATGAGCAGGGATACGGCATCATCGTCGTGCCAAGCGCAGCCCAGAAAGCCCAGCCAAGCAAGCAGTACGCGTCCGAATGCTTTACCCTGACAGAGACAGACACCATTGCGCCTCTGGCTCCGGAGATGGCAGGACTTGTTATCGAAGGAAAGACCTTCTATGACGCCTACGCGGCGGTGATTCTGGGGCAGGACGACCTTGGCGCTGTCACCGCCCAGATGGACGAAGCGTACAACCAGGCGCTGACGGCAGCCATTGAGGCAGGCACATTGGATCCGATTATCGCGAAATAAGAAATAGACGTTCAGGAAACAGAGACGGGGGGCAGGTATGTCCCCTTTCTTTTCGAAACCTTCATGCCCCCGGCTGCGGACGCGCCGCCGCACATGAAAAGTCTGGCGGGCGCATTTGGCATCCCTGAATGAATGCCGCCTGTCGGCAGCGGGATTTTCATAGTAAACAAGAAAGGCAGGAACTCATGAAACAAAATAAAAGCTTGACCACACAGATAAAAGATAACGCCGTCATCTATCTCATGCTGCTGCCAGGGCTTTTCTTTCTGGCCGTATTCGCGCTCTATCCCATCGGGTGGATTGTAAAAAATATGTTTTACCATTACACATCCTTTGGAGAGTACAGCTTTACGGGCCTTAAAAACTTCGGAAAGCTGATGAGAGATGAAATGTTCTGGAACGCCGTTAAAAATACCCTTGTGTACGCGGCCGGGAAAATGGCGGTGACCATCCCTGTGGCATTTCTGTTTGCGGTGGTGCTGAACCTGAAATTAAAAGGAAGGATGTTCTTTCGGACTGTTTTTTTCATGCCCACCATTATCAGCGTTTCCGTAATGAGCATGGTATTCTACCTGATTTTTAACCCCTATAACGGCACGGTGAACCAGATGCTCATGGCTCTTGGGCTTATCCAAAAGCCCATCAATTGGTTTGACAGCAAGAGCGCCATGGTGACGGTTCTCATTGTGGCGGTCTGGGGCGCTATCGGAAACTACATGATTTATTTTCTCTCCGGACTCCAGACCATTCCCAGCGATATTTACGAAAGCGCGGAGCTGGACGGGGCCACAGGCTGGAAAAAGATGCGCTACATCACAATCCCCATGATGGCTCCCATTACCCAGATGGTCATTATGCTGGCTCTGACCCAGGCGTTTAAAGATTACGAAAACATTATGGTCCTTACATCCGGCGGCCCCAACAACAAGACCGAAGTTCTTTACCTTTACATTTACCGCCTGATGTTCCCCATGGGAGACGCAGGGGGAAATATCGCCCTGCAGTATGGCTACGGTTCCGCGGTGGCCTTTGCCACGGCCGTGCTGGTAGGCATTGTGACCGTTATCTATTTAAAATGGTCACGCCGCATGAATGAGACATTTTAGGAGGTTTGGAATATGAACGGAAAAGCAAAGAAGATTGTGGTAAAGACCGTTTTGTACCTGGTGCTGTCAGTGATTGCGGCAATCATCGTGTATCCCGTGTTTTACGCCCTCATAGGCGGGCTGAAGACCAATATGGAAATGCTCTCCGGCGGGAGCCTGTTCCCCAAAGAGTGGCAGTTTAACAATTATAAAGAAGTGTGGGAAAAGGCCAATTTTGCCCAGTACACCTTTAACTCCCTGTTTATGTGCTTTTTCTCCACCATAGGCGCGGTCGTCATTTCCGCTTTGACCGCCTACTGTCTGGAGCGGAGGAAGTTTCCGGGACGTCAGGTAATTTACAGCCTGTATATGGCCACCATGTTCATCGCATTAGGCTCCGTGACCCTGCGGCCTCTGTACCTGCTGGCGGTGAAGGTGAACATGCACAATACCCTGTGGCCGGTTATCCTGATAAATATCGGCGCCCAGGGGACCAATATCTTTTTAATCACCAAATTTATCTCCGGCCTGCCCACAGAGCTGGATGAGGCGGCTATGATTGACGGATGCGGCCCCTTCCGTATCTTTTACAGCGTCCTGCTTCCGCTTCTTAAGCCTATCCTGGGGGTGGTGGCTCTGTTCCAGTTCCGCCATACCTGGAATGATTACATCACCTCCTCCGTGTTTACCATGACCCAGCCTCAGCTTCGGCCTCTGACCGTAGGCGTGGTGCAGCTGAAATACGGCGCGTCGGCGGCAGCGGAGTGGCATTTGATGATGGCCGGCGCGGCAATCTCCATCATCCCCATGCTGGTGGTCTACTTTGTCTGCAATAAATATTTTATGACAGGCACGGTTGACGGCGCGGTAAAAGGCTGACAAAAGTTCCCGGCTGCGGGAGAAAGGAAAGGACCACAATGGAACATACATACGTACAGAATCTTGTTAAAAAAATGACCCTGGAACAGAAGATAGGAGCCGTGCTGACCCTGGGGTTTGCCGGGGTGGTACCCAAAAAGCACATCTATGAGTATATTGAGCGGTATCACTGCGGCGGCCTGCGGCTTTCCTGCGATATGAGGACCTTCGGCAGCTACGTGGACCCAAAAAGCGCCAAGACGGTAGTGTCGGTGGAGGGAAAGCACGGGGTCAGATTTAAAACCGGAGCCCCGGTGTGTACGGCGTCCCAGTACAAGGAGGTGCTGGATGATTTGCAGGCTGCGGCAAGACGGCGTCCTCTGTCCATCCCTCTGCATTTTTCCTATGACCAGGAGGGAGGCAGCAGCGCGGATTTCTGCTTTGGCGGCGTGAATCTCTTTGCCAAGCCTATGGGCATCCGGGCCATGGGGGACCCGAAGATGGCCTATGAGATTGCCAGGGCGGTTTCTTTGCAGAGCAAGGCCGTGGGATTTAACTGGGTCCACTCCCCGGTGCTGGATGTCAATTCGGAGCCCAGGAATCCGGAAATCTACACCAGAGCCTATTCCGACAGCGCCCAGGTGGTAGCGCAATACGCCATGGAAAGCTGCAGAGGGTTTCAGGACGGGAAGATGATTGCCACAGGAAAGCATTTTCCAGGCAGGGGACATTCGGACATGGACGCTCATTTTCAGGTTCCCGTCATCCATACAGACAGAAAGACCCTGAATGAGCGGGAGCTTCTTCCTTATAAAAAGCTTATAGAGGCAGGGGTCCTTCCTTCAATCATGATTGCCCACAGTATTTTCCCTGCCATTGACCCGGACAATATTGCCACGGTTTCGAAAAAGGTTATTACCGGACTGTTAAGGGAGGAGCTGGGCTTTGAGGGGGTCATCACCACGGACAGCATGACCATGGGGGCCGTAGCTGTCCGGTACGGGGTGGCCAATGGCTGCGCCCTTGCCCTGGAGGCCGGCGCGGACCTGGTTCTGATGAAAGCGGAGAACGGCCTGGTGGAGGAGACCATTGACCAAATCCGCCGGTTTGTGGAGTCAGGAAGAATCCCTGTGGAGGAGCTGGACAAAAAAGTGTGCCGTATCCTGAATCTGAAATATGAGTACGGGCTGTTTTTTGACAGGGAGGACCACAAGGTCTGCCCGGAGCAGGTTATCTGCGACCCGGCTGTCCGGGAATTGGCGGCCCAGGCGGCAAGACGCTCCGTGATGGTATTGGGAGGAAAGAGCCTGCCTGTGCCGGCGGACAAAAAGGTGCTGGTGGTGGAGCAGAAGGTGAAGGATTATAATGATTTTTGCTGGCATTCCGGCATCCTCTACGAAAACTGCCTGAAATACGGCGCTCATGTTTCCTATCAGGAAACTTCCTACTCCTGGGATGAGGAGGATTTAAAAACCGTGGAGGACCGCCTTAAGGAGGATTTTGACTATGTTGTGATTACCAGCTATTTTCTCCGGGGAACGCTGTCCAACAAGGATAAGATTGACCGGTTAATAAGGGACAGTGACAAAACCATTATCGTTGTGACCAATACGCCCTACAGGGAACTGTCTGTTCCGGACCATGCCGGAAATGTGGTGCTTACTTTTGCCACTTCGCCGGAGAACGTGAAGGTAACGGCAGGGGTGCTGTTTGGGGCAGTGAACCCGGAAGGAGAGTGGCCTCTTGAAGAGAGAATGTGGCAGGCTTCTGAAGAAATGGTGTGACCGTGGGAAGCTTTTTATCCATATTTACTCCTGACGAAAAATGACTTAGAATAGGGGAAAAGGGACAACATGGGGGAGGGATGCTTATGGCAAAGCGGGTGTTTGCGGATATGAAGCTGCGGCAGAAGATGATTCTGGTGTCCGTGGTTTCGGTGGCGCTGGTGTGGATTGCGTGCGTGGGGGCGGCTTCGTCCAGCATCACGGAAATCTACAGGAAAAAACTGGACCACATTATCCACCAGACGGTGGAGCAGACTTCCAGGTATGTGAACACGGAGTACCAGAACATCATTAACCTGGCCCACTACAGCGCTGTAGATGAGGGGCTGCAGGGCGTTCTGACCCTGGACGTGGCCAATGACCGGACCGACTATATTGTGGCCCAGTCGGTTATCGTCCCTATTTTGACCCAGATTCAGCTTCGCAGTGAGTTTATTGATTCCATGGGGCTCTATTTGAAGGGAACCTGGTTTTACGGCGATAATTATTCCATGAATTATGATATCAGCCAGCGGATGGAGGCGGCCCAGAGCCGTTTTCTCATCTACTGGTCAGAGGAGCAGGTACTCAATGAAGGGACGGGGAACATGGTGCTGCCCATTATCATGCGGATTCCCAACGGTTCGTTTTCCGCGAAAAATGAGGCTTACATGGTGATTAACATCAATGCGGACCGGATGTTTTCGTATCTGGAGAGCCTGGAGACTTCCCTGGACTGCTATCTTGTCATCCACAGGGACCAGAAGGTGATACTGGGGGATGAATACCTGTTTCAGCATCGGGGGGACGCAGGCTATGTGGCCAATGCCAACACCATCCACATCAATGACTGGACCATCAGCTGCATCATGGACCGGAACCTTTTGTTTGAGGACTTGAACCGGGCCATGCAGAAAATGGTGGCAGTGTCTTTGGCAGTGCTTTTTTGCTGCGTATTTCTGGCCATGTGGGTGGCAAAGACGGTGACCAATCCCATATACAGCCTGATGCAGAAGGTGAAGGAGTTTGAGAACGGGGATTTCACCGTCCGCTCTCATTTAAGGGGCAAGGATGAGATTGGGGAGCTGGGGCAGAGTTTTAATTCCATGTGTACTCAGATTGAGGGGTATATCGCCATGCTGGAGGAGGAGAAGCGCCAGGTGGCCAGGGTGGAGGAGAACAAGCGGAAGGCGGAGATGCGGGTGCTGCAGGCCCAGATTAATCCTCATTTCCTGTACAATACCCTGGATTCTCTGTACTGGTATTCCATTTCCGGGAAAAAGGATGAGATTGGCCAGATTGTGGTGGACCTTTCCCAGATGCTGCGGATTGGGCTGAGCAAAGGGTCTGAGGAGATATCCGTGGAGCAGGAGCTAAAGCATGTGGAAAATTATCTGCGTATCCAGAAGGTTATTTTCAGCGACAAGTTTGATTATGAGATTGTCTGCGGGCCGGACGTGGGGCGCTACCGGATTGTGAAGATACTTTTGCAGCCTTTGGCGGAAAACAGCATGGTCCACGGTTTTGCGGACATGGAGAGCATGGGGCGCATAAGGGTAAGGGCGGAGATTGAGGGCAGTGAGATGGCATTTCGGGTGACAGATAACGGCTGCGGTTTCGGCAGCGGGGCAAACAGCCACAAGAGTCCTTATTCGGGGTACGCTTTTAAGAATATTGAGGAACGGCTTAAGCTGCATTACGGCGGGGATGCCAGTATCCGGGTTACCAGCATCCCCTATGAGGAGACCACTGTGGAAATAAGGATTCGGTTGGAGAGGATGGAGGGCTAATGTTTCGGCTTGTACTGGTGGATGACAAGAAGGATATTGTCCAGGGCATCGCGGGGGCGGTTGACTGGGAGGCTATGGGGGTTCAGGTGTATTGTTTTTACAACGGCAAGGACGCCAGGACCCATATTCTTGAGAATTGCGCGGATATGGTAATCACGGATATCAAGATGCCTTTTTTAAATGGCCTGGACCTGGCCAGGGAAGTGCTTGAGGTGTTTCCGGAGGTGCGGTTTCTGGTGCTTACAGGGTATGATGAGTTTGCGTATGCCAGGGAGGCGGTGCGCCTGGGGATTGTGGAGTATCTGTCAAAGCCTGTGAGGATTGAGGAGATAAGGGAACTGGTGGTCAGGGAGATGGAGCGCAAGGCCGCCCGTCAGAGGGAGAAGGAGAAGCAGACGGGTATCTGGCTGCGGTACCAGAAGAGCATCCCGCTGATGCGGATGAAGTGGTTCCAGAGATGCGCGGAGGGACGGGCAGGGACCGGTGAGAAAGAGGTCCGGGAGCAGTGGGACGCTTTGGGCATCTCTTTGTCTACCAGAGGGCTGATGGTGGTCCTGGCGGAGCCGGATTCGGGGGATAATAAGGACGGCCTGCTGTCTTATGCCATTGAGAATATGGGACGGGAGATTATCAGTGAGACCTATGGGTGTGAGGCTTTCGGGCTGGATGGCGGGCGGGTTGCGTTTCTGGTGAATTTTCAGGAGGATTGGAATAAGACCACGGTGTATTACCGGCTGTACGCGCTTATTGTGGAACTGCAGAAAAAGATGCAGGAGTTTTTCGGGGTCACGGTGTCGGCGGGCATCGGGGACTGCCAGGAGGATTACCGGGGCATCGGGTGTTCGTACCATCAGGCAAGGAAAGCTTTGGAACATAAGTTTTATATGGGCAACAACGCGATTATTTCCGTGCTGGATATTCCGGAGATAAAGGACGGCGGCGCGGCGGAGTATCCGGGGGATATGGAGGAGGAAATCGTCCGGCTGGCCGGAAAGGACGGGGAGGCGGTGCTTGAAAAGCTGGGCCTGTATTTTCAGGCGGTCAGAAGGATGAAGCAGACAGAGCCTGCCAGGCTGCAGGAACATCTGATGAGCCTGCTTCTGCGGCTGTGCAGCAGCTGCCCCGGGGGTCAGGAGATACGCATCGGGGATGTGATGGAACAGTTTAAGAAGAATCACACCATGGATGCCATGGAGCTGTGGATGACAGGGTTTGTGAGGGAGCTGTGCCGGGAAGGGCGGCAGGAGGCTAATTCTGAGATTGAGAAGAGCGTCAGGAAGGTGAAGCAGTATATTGACAGCCATTGCGGGGAGAACATCACGCTGCGGAAAATGGCGGATTACGTGTATGTCAGTCCGTCTTATCTGTCTTTTTCTTTTAAGGAGATTCTGCAGGTGAATTTTAATGAGTATATCACGCTGGTGCGCATGGAGAAGGCCAAGGAGCTTTTGGAGGTTCCGGGCAGCAGGGTGTATGAGGTGTGCCGCATGGTAGGATATTCGGATAAAAAGTATTTTGCGGATTTGTTTAAGAAGTATACGGGAATGCTGCCCAGGGAGTGGGCGAAGAAAGGGAGAGGAACGGAACATGGAGTGGATTAAGGAGTCGCTTGAGAGGCTGGAGGATAAATTGTGGGCAGAGGCAGGGCGCATGGGGGATAAGATTCCCTATATCGCTGAAGACGGGCGGTATGAGAAGGATATGCGGGATGTAAACCTGTCCTGGTGGACCAACGGGTTCTGGTATGGGATGATGTGGCAGATGTACCAGGCCACCGGCAGGGAGGGGTTTCGCCGGGCAGCAGAGAAAGGGGAGAAGGCCCTGGATCTGGCCCTGGAGAATTTTGAGGGGCTTCACCATGACGTGGGGTTTATGTGGATGCACACTGCCGTGGCAAATTACCGGCTGACCGGGAATGCTGTGTCCAGAAGGCGGGGCCTTCATGCGGCGGGACTGCTGGCAGGGCGGTTCAATTATGCGGGTAAATTTATCCGGGCCTGGAATCTGGACAAGACGGGGTGGATGATTGTGGACTGCATGATGAATTTGTCCCTGCTGTACTGGGCAGGTCAGGAGACGGGGGACCCAAGATACTGCCAGATTGCCAATATGCACGGGGATACGGCCATGAGGGAGCTGATGCGGCCGGACGGGTCCTGCAATCATATCGTGGTCTTTGACCCGGAGACCGGGGCGGTGGCGGAGAAGCCGGAGGGCCAGGGCTATGGGCCGGGGTCTTCCTGGTCCCGGGGGCAGGCGTGGGCGCTGTACGGATTTGCCCTGGCGTTCCTTCACACAGGGCGGCAGGAGTATCTTGACACGGCAAAGAGGGCGGCCCATTATTTTATAGCCAATGTGGCCATGACGGATTATGTGTCGTTGGTGGATTTTCGGGCGCCTAAGGAGCCGGTGATGTGGGATACCACGGCTGCCGCCTGCGCTGCCTGCGGCCTTCTGCAGATAAGCGATATGGTGCCGGCAGAGGAGCGGGAATTGTACCGGTTCCACGGGGAGCGGATATTGAGGAAACTGACAGAGGCTTACTGCTGCTGGGACGCGGAGCGGGACGGGATTTTGCAGTACGGCACGGCTGCCTACCACAGGCAGGAGGACCGGCATGTGCCGATTATTTACGGGGATTATTTTCTGACAGAGGGGCTTTTGCGGCTAAGTGACAAGGCGTTTATGATTTGGTAGGGGGAGCATGATGGAATTTGAAAAGAGGAATGATTTTCTCATCTGCGTGGATTCTGACGGCTGTGCCATGGATACTATGGATGTGAAGCACAGGAAATGTTTTGGGCCGTGCCTGGTGGAAATTTGGGGCCTTTTTTCGCGGCAGGACCAGGTGTTAAGCCGCTGGAATAATATAAATCTGTATTCTATGACAAGGGGCGTCAACCGGTTTAAGGGCCTGGCTCTGATGCTTCGGGAAATCCAGGATACGTTTATGGCGATTGAGGGGCTGGAGGATTTGGAGGCGTGGGTCAGGGAAGGCGGGGAGCTTTCGGAGAGGGCTCTGGAATACAGAGTCAGGGAGAGAGGGAGCCTGTGCCTGGAGATGGCGCTTTTGTGGTCGCGGAAGGTGAATGAGCGTATTGACGGTCTTTCTTTTCAGGACAAACTGCCTTTTGCGGGGGTGTGGGAAGCCCTTTCGCAGGCCCGCGGGCGGGGGGATATTGCGGTGGTCTCCTCCGCCAACCGGCAGGCAGTGGAGGAGGAGTGGAGGTATTACGGGCTGCTGGATTTGGTGGACCTGGTGATGGCCCAGGATATGGGCAGCAAGGCGTCATGCATCAGCCGCCTTGTGGGTATGGGCTATGAGAGGGACCATGTGCTGATGGCAGGCGACGCGCCGGGGGACTGGAAGGCGGCAGAGGAAAGCGGCGTTTTGTATTATCCCATTCTGGCAGGGCGTGAGAGGGAATCCTGGAAGGAGTTTGGGGAGGAGGGGATTGAGCGGTTTTTTGGCGGGAGATTTGGCGGGGAGTATCAGGAGGAGAAGGTGAGGGAGTTTTTGGAGAATTTGGGGCGGCCGCGGTGATGGTCAAACCACTGCGGCCGCTTGCTGCCTTTAAAGAAATAGTTACTTCAACACATCCTTCAAATCCATAGTCTTAGTTCCGTCTTCCAGTATAAAGCAGGGAATACCGATTCCGCCGCCTGCTTTTACCTTCTCATACATGGGTTCCTCATCCCGCAGTTTCAGATAAACCTTCAGATCCGGAAGAGAAGCGGACATATTCTTAAACTCAATCTCCGTGCCGGCCTCCACCAGCTTATTCAGGGCATAAAGAGTATCCGGGCATAAATGGCTTCCTACTACAGTAACTTTCATAATCATAATCTCCTTTTCTTGTTTAATATGTATGGTATCCGTTATTATAACGGGAATCCCCCACAGCGCCTATCCGACTTT
>JAAWLV010000095.1 GCA_022798105.1 Hungatella sp. | reverse complement strand
CACATACTCCCTCCGGTGGATGCGCACGGTTCGGCTCGGAATATTGCCCCGCTTTGCGGGACACCGAACCGGCGCTGGTATAATGTCTGCCGACATTATACCATAAGGAAATGATAAACTCCATGTTTCGGGCGGAATAAAATGAATTTTTTGCATTTATTTTTTACTTTATTTTTCCTATGTTTTATGCCATACTTGAGGAAGCCTAAAAATTTAACTGAAAGAGCAAGGAAGTGCATCAAAAATGACCGGCAGAAAGCTAAAAGAACAAAAGATTCATGTATATGGTGTGGGTATGGGATTATTTTCCGGCTTTGCCTATGGAATTTACACAACTTTGGTGATGATAGCCGGAGAGCTGCAGCCTCTGGCAGGAGCAGCCGGATTTCTGGCAGCGCCCTATGTCTGCGCCGGACTGAATGATCTGCTTGCGGGAATCTGGCTTACATGCTACAACGGGAAAAGACGGCGAATCAGGGAAGTGGTTCACGCCATAAACACTGCTCCCGGAAAAATGGTTGTTCTCGGCGCACTTTTAGGAGGCCCTGCCGCCAACGGGGCATACCTGGCAGGACTGTCCATGGCAGGCGCCTATGCCATTCCCGTCACAGCCACATGCAACCTGTTCGGAGCCCTGTTCGCCTGGATTTTCTTAAAACAAAGGCCTTCAAAAAAAGTTATGGCGGGCATGTGTCTCTGTGCCGCCGGGGCAATTATAATTAACTGGACAAAGCCGGAAGGAAGCCCTCATTTTACCCCTGGAATTATCTGTGCTTTCATTGCCGCCGTCAGCTGGGGGCTGGAAGGCGTAATCGCCGGCTACGGCGGGGCTAAGATGAATGCGGATATTGCCGTAAATATACGGGATCTTGTTTCCGGTATTGTCATTCTGGCCATAATTGTTCCCGCTGTGGGAGCTGCAGGGCTATTAAAAGCCACTCTGGCCGCAGGTACTCCTGTTTTGTGGCTGGCCGCCTCCGGGATGGCGGCAGCCATGTCCTTTTTGGCCTGGTATCGGGCCAACGCAGCCGTGGGATGTGCCGTGGGAATGTCGCTGAATGTCACCTATACTTTCTGGGGGGTCCTTTTCTGTATGCTGTTTTTAGGCCAGCCCCTGACAGCCACCATCGCCGCAGGGTCTGCGGTAATCATGCTTGGAGCTGCTGTGGTGGCCGCAGGGTCTTAGGTCTAGTACATCGTTGCACTAATCTTGAAGTAAATAGTGTTTGATATTCGTGTCAGCTGTGCGTCTGCGAAGCGACGGCGCAGTGGTGCCTACGGCTAGCTTCGCAGGCGTGCAGAGGGCACGGATAGCAAGTGCTATTTACTCGAGAATTAGTGCAACGGTGTACTAGTGTACTGTCCGGATTATATTCACGTAAACGCTGCAGGTTAATGTCTCATCGGCAAAACCGTTTCCTTTGCTACCTGGCAGGCTGCCAGGTCACATACCCCACCTCTCTGCCGTACTCCCCGGCAATGCACGCTCCGGCAATACGTCCGCTGGTAACGGCCCAGGCCTGAGTCAGGGCATTGGTGTGCTCTGTCTGATAATACGAATTTCCCCAAAATCCGCTGGCATCCTGGCCCACAGCATAAAGGCCTGAAATAACCGTTTTATCATCTGTCAATACCTGACATTTTCCGTTGACAGGAATCCCGCCTAAAGTGGAATCGATTGCAGGGACTATGCGTACACAATAAAACGGGCCTCTGGATTCTTCCAGGCTGTAAAGCATTTCAGAGCGCTTCCCAAACTCCGCATCCTCCTTCGCTTCTATACAGTCCAGATATGTACGGATGGTTTCATTGTAACTGTCCATATCCCAGATACCCACCGCTTTTCCAAGCCCTTCCAGAGTATCCGCCTTCCACCCCTGTCCTGCATCAATGGCCGCCTGCATTTCTGCCTTGATGGTAGTAAACGGCACACAGGCGCGGCTGCGGTAATTATTGCATTGTTCACGAACCTCTTGGCTGATGAGAGAGCCTCCTCCTCCCTCCTCCAGCAAATCCAAATCAGCCTCAGTGAAAATAACATAGGCCTCGCCTGCCGTATTAAGTGCCGCAGCGCCTTTTGCCAGAGGATCCGAAGCCCCGAACTCTTCATTGTAAAAACGGGTCCCTGCCCGGTTTAACTGCAAAAAACCGGTATAATTGATAAACTTCATGTATCCGGCATAAAAGTCGCACACCTCGTTGGAACAAAACTCCGCCAGGAACGGATCCAGGTTTTGAGGAGTCCCTGCGCCCACGGACTGAGCCATCAAAAGCCCATCCCCCTCATCGGTTGACATGCCATAAAAATAATAGCTGTTGTGAAAATACTGATCCAGCAGCCGGGGACTGCCGGCAAAGCCTCCTGTGGCCAATACCACCTGGCCGGCATGAATGATTACCTCTGTTCCATTGCTTTTTCTGGCCTTTACCCCGTTCACAGCTCCATTTTCGTCCGTAAGCAGCTCATACGCCCTGGTATCTAAAAGCAGCTTTCCTCCGCCCGGAATGAAAAAGTTATCATATAATACCTGATATTTGGCGGTTCCTTTCCCGGTGTCCAGACCGTTTTTCCCCTTCTGTCCAACTCCTGTATATCCCGGATCGGAAGTCTGATCCCACATGCTTTGCAGCCAGTCGCAGGTTTCTCCGTTCCGATCCAGAAAAGCACTGACCACGGTAGAATCAGCAGTCCAGTGACTGTAATCCATCAATTCAGAAAAAATATCTTCGGCCGGTGTAAGCAGGGTTTTATCCTCCACAAGGCTGTCAAGATAGGCTGAGCCCACTGCCAGCATACCGGTGGAACACACGCTCTCTCCCCCTACCTTGGCTGTTTTCTCCACCACGATCACATCGATTCCCTCCTGCTGCAGAGTCAGAGCGGCTGCAGTGCCTGCCCCTCCGCCTCCGATCACTGCCACATCGGTTGTATACTCTTCTACATCCGTACTTTTGGGAACTGCTCTCGTAAATCCCGCAAGGTCAGCCCCTGCCTCGGCCAGCGCATCTGCTGCTGCTGCAAGAATCGCCTGACTGGTCAGAGTAGCTCCTGAGACAGAATCAACCGCAATACTCTGGTAGGTTACAATGTCAGCAGGTATGCGTTTTACAGGCTCTTCGATAAATCCGGGGGTATCGTCACAGCTTTCCACCTTAACCGATTTAATAGACGTGGTATCTACAGTCACTGCAACCCTGGTCGGGGAAATTTCTTTGGGAGAACCAAACCGTGCGCCTTCACTGGTTCCCTCCTTCCATTTTCCATAGGCCTGGCCATAATAAGTACCAGGAGTCATATTTTGTTCAATCCGGACTTCTTGTGCTTTAAGCGAAATACCGCTGGATGCCAATGCCTGAGCCGCAGCTTCCAGTATGGCGCTGCTGGTAAGTGTAGCGCCTGATATACCGTCTACAGACACACTGTTGGCAGCTACCATAAGCGGCGGCATTAAAGCCAGCGCATTTCCTCCGATATCAGGAGTCTCTCCCGGCCCTTCAGCCGTTACCTGTGTTAATACACCATCCCTCAGTGTCAATTTCACAGTCACCTTACCATTATATCCGTCCGCCTCACCGGCAAATTCACCGCTGGCTCCGGTCTTATTGCCCGCGGTTTCCTCCCCGGCACCTGTCCCTTCTGAGGAACGCTCCTGAGTTATGTCCCGCTCCCCGGTGTTGGGGGATTGTCCGCAGCCGCCAAGGCCTGTCATAAGGCTCAGGCTTAAAAGCGCCGCCAGATGTTTCCTGAAACTTCTTTTCATCTCATGTTCTCCTTTCTCTTTTTCCAGAGTCCCTTCTCTGTTGAGAACATGATAAAACAGTAAACCGAATTTACTGTCAAGAAAATCCTTTCTGTTTTTTTCCGGAAACCACTGCCATGCGGACCATTTTAAATGTACACCTCTCCCCATCCCGGATTGTGGACAGCCACACAAGAGACAGCATATTTCCCGCAGGCTTCCAGCCGTGCTCCGCAGCCCAGCGATAAATGGAAAAAAATCCGTCCCGGGATCCCACAGGAGTACAGATCCACGCTGTCAAATGCAGTCCGCCCGGCATATACAAACTGCCTTCCAGAGGAAGCCCAAGCTGCTTTGCCTTTGCCGCCTCTGCACAAATGCCTTTGCTTTCCAGTTCGCGGCCTTCCTGATTCAGAGGAAGCTTAGCCAGCCTTACATCAGGCCCTGCTGTCATCCACAGTTTTTCCATCTCTCTCAGCCTGGCACTGCCCTCCATAGCATATGCCCCTTCTATAGGGAAGTAATATACAGCCTCCAATTCCCCGACTTTTGGTTTCTGTTGAAAGTGAAAAGCCTGCATTATCGCTTCTTTTTGAGACTGAAGAAGCCTTTGTTTGTTCTCCAGTATACGAATTTCCTCCTCCAGGGCCTGTTCCTTGCGTTCTATCGAAGTCAGCATATAATGTTCGTCGTTATGCAGTACCAGACTGGCCGCTTCTTCCAGAGTAAAGCCTGCTGCTGCATAGCTGCGGATCTGCTGAACGGCGGACAGCTCGCTTCTGCTGTAGTATCGGTAGCCGTTGTGGGCGGTGCGGGTGGAGTGCAGCAGCCCCTTCCGTTCAAGAAAACGCACGCCCTCTTTTGTCACACCAAGTATTTCCGCTATCTCACCGATTTTATAAAGCATAAATCTTTCCTGCCGCCTCCTCCGGCGAAAGCTTTGACACATCCCTTTGCAACCGTTGTTCAAGGCTCTCTCTGCTGCAGACCAGGGAAACAGGAATTACCCGGCACTCCTTTGTATCCAGCCCTGACAGGATATCATTAAGCATCTTCTGCTCGTGCATCACCCAGCAGAAAATAATATTTTCATATACAGAACACCGGAGAAAATTGTTCAAAAGAAACGTGATATTTTCCAGAACCATCTTTTTCGTCTCTTCTGTCACCTGAAAGGGAGACATATCCCAGCACCAGTCTCCGTCCAGAAAAACACTGCTGTCCAGTTTTCTTTTTAGTATCTGACATACGGTGGTCTTCCCCACTCCCATTGTTCCTCCAATCAGATAAAGCTTTTTCACTTTGATCACCATTCACTTTCAGACAGCCACGAACTTTCAGGGATGATTCCCCGTCTCATAACACCACCTGGCAATATCTCCTATCAGCTCCAGGGGAATCTCCTCCCCATAGGGAATCTGTATGGTTCCCTTGCTGGTCTTATAGCCCTGCAGCCTCTGGCTGAACGCCTCCACAGCCTCCGGCCCCGGATACAGCCCGATATGATTCTTAAAGCCCGCAAACTGGATGATATTATGTTTCTTCCAGAAGGTGGGCATACTCCACGAAATCCGCTCCTCCGCCTCCGGTATGGCCTCATGAACCGCATCCCTTACCAGCTGCAGATACCGCCTCTGTTCACCGGGCTGGGCGGCAATATACCCGTCAATATTTTCCGGCGCTTTTCCGCAGTAATGGCTCTGATTCTGCCTCTTAAACTCCCGCCCGCACTGGGGGCATTTCCACATATTCCATGCTCCTTTCTTCTCTGTCCCGGATAAAATCTCCGGATTTTTCTCCTTTACCGTCACCCAAACGTTATCTCCCGGCTGCTTTCCGATCTGAGAGCGGATATCCTTCCTCAGCCCGATGATATAACAGACGCTCCCGTCCTCATTTTTTACTCCCATATTCACAATACTTCCCTCATAGGGCACGCCGTCAAAGGTAACGCTCACCTTCACCCGTCCCCGTCCAAATTCCTCACGGATATTATAGGGAAAAATCACATACGCTCCGCCTGTGTCCCCGGCCCGGTATATGGATGATTCATACTCGTAGATCTTTTCACTCACATTCTTGTTTGCCGCCAAATGCTTTCACTTCCTTTCTTCATTAAAATCTTTCAACAAGATGCAGCTTTTCCATTCACAGATATTTTAATCCCTTTTTAAAAAAGTGTCCACCATATTGATACATTCTGTCTTTTCGGTTTTTCCGTGAAAAAAAAAGAGACCTGCCAAACAGCAGGCCGCCCTTACCGCCTCTCAATAACCCTGTCAATCAGACCAAACTCCACCGCCTCACCGGCCGACAGATAATGATCCCTCTCCGTGGCCGCCCGGATCTCCTCCACAGTTTTCCCCGTATTCTCCGCCAATATCCGGTTCAGTCTTTTTTTGCTGTCCTGTATATGGTCAGACACGATCTGAATATCCGCCGCCTGCCCCGTAACGCCGTTTCCGTGAATCGCAGGCTGATGTATCATAATGGACGCGTTGGGAAGAGCCATTCGTTTTCCCCTTGTCCCTCCCGCAAGCAGAAACGCCCCGAAGCTTGCAGCCATCCCCAGACAGATGGTGGAAACATCGCACTTGATATACCGCATGGTATCGTAAATAGCAAGCCCTGCTGATATGGAACCGCCGGGGCTGTTGATATAAAACTGAATGTCCCTTCGGCAGTCCCGGGACTCCAGAAAAAGCATCTGGGCGATAATCACCCGGGCCGAATCATCGCTGACCTCCTCGCCTAAAAATACGATCCTGTCGGAAAGAAGCCGGGAAAATATGTCATAGCTTCTCTCCCCTCTGCCGGTCTGCTCCACAACATACGGTATAAAACTCATGCTGCCATCCGCCTCCCTGCCGCCGCCCAAAAACAGCCCCCGCGAAAACCTCCGAAATACCTCATGCCCGCAGCCATCTGAATCCTGCCCTGCCTTGGCATAAACACTCCCGCCTGTCTGTACTCCCCGGGCGTACACACATAGACCAGACGAAACGCCTGGGTAAACGCCTGCTGGGAACCGTATCCTGCCTCAAAGGCAATCTGGGCAATGGGCCGCCTGGTCTCTGCCAGTTTCCTGGCCGCCTCGTCCAGCCGCCGCCCCTGAATATACTTGTGAAGCGTAACGCCTGTACACTCCCGGAATTTCCTGGCCACATAAAACTTGGAATACTGAAATTCCTCCGCAATATCTTCCAGTGTCAGTTCCTTATCCAGATTATCCTCAATGTACAAAAGCACTTTCTTTGTTAGCGCCATCTCTCCCATACGCTTCGGCCCTTTCCTATCCATCACTTTTTATATCGCGGTTCTTTGGTCCCCTTATGGGGGATCCCCGTGATACCTGATTATTTCCTTATTATACTATCTTCCTCCTTCCCTGTCTTAATAAAAACTGCCCACTTTCACCCTCATCGGTTTTCTTTCACAGCGCCAAAAGCTGCCCCCGTTAACCTCAACTGGGCTTTTTTATCCACTTCCGATTTTCCAACGGCTTCCCGTGCCCAAAATAAATCATCCTGCTGCCAAGCCCGCCAATCCTCTCCGCGCTTTCCTGCAGTTTTCTCTTATCACTGTAAATACCGGCCATCCCCGGCAAAAGCATATGCATCAGCGCATCCCCAACAATCACGGCCCGTCCGTCCACGTCAAGTCCGATGGAGCCTTCTGTATGCCCCGGCAGCTCCAACACAGATGCCTGGATTCCAAACTGTTCCAGTATATCGCCTTCCTTTAAAAATATACCCGGCTCAAAATTCTCAATCCGATTTTTACGCATCTTGTTCTTAGACGCCGCCTCCAGCACTTTTCCAAAGAGCCCCCTGCCTGTCATAGCCTGCGCAAATTGGTTCTGCGTTAATTCCACATCCCTTTTATGTATCGCTATGGGAACCTCCAGTCTTCTTGCCAGGTATGCCGCATTCTGGATGTGATCTATATGACCGTGAGTCAGAACAAGGAGCCGGACATTTTTATGTTCGCACTCCTTAAATACCTTTTCCTCATATCCCCTTTCTCCTGTATCTACAAGAACTGCTCCCTCTTTTCCTGTCAGCAGGTAGCAGTTTACCATTCCACATACAATCTGTTTTATTTCTGTCACAGTGCCATTGTTCCTTTCTCTTTATCCGATTTTTATCTCCTCTCAGTTCCAGCCTGCAGTGCTTCCTGGTTACCGAATTCCTTCAGCGTTATCTTATCCCCCTCAGCCTCAATCCTTCCAACCAACTCCTGCGCTCTCACCGAAAAGTCGACAAACGAATCCATGTCAAGCTCCGCCCTGTTCACACACAAATCTCCGTCGTCATTTACAGTCACCATCATATCACAATCAAACAGAGAATATTCAAACACCGTTGTCTCCCTGCTCACAGAGTCAAAATATCCTATCTGTGAGCGGTGCCTTCCGGATCCCCAGGAAAATGTATAGTATAATTCCCACTGCCCGTCCCTGTTCAAATCTCCAAGAGCCATACTTGTGATTCCGTATCCCCCCACGCATGGCCCGATACTGTAAATCTCATCTTCATACATAATAAAAGTTTCCGTGGATGTATCGTATTTAAAAACCGCAAAATCCGAATGAGCCGCAATAAAATCCGGTGTTATGTTGCTGCACTCATCTTTATCATAGGATACTTTGAAATCTGTGTTTTTCGCAGTAAATTCAGCCACCTGCGTCCCGGACGGAAATATTGACAGCTCCTCTTTCGGTCCAATGGCTTCTAAAACCGCCTGGTCTGTCGCCGGAGCTTCTGAACAGGCCGACAAACCAAGCATTGCACAAATGAACAGGCAACGCATACTCCGCATCATTCTCATTCCACTCCCTTTCATTCCATCCTGGCCAGCATCCATGCCATAATATGGACCGCCTGCTGAAACTCTCCTCCGAAAATCAGCTTCTCAATCTCCTTTTCTGAATATCTTCTCACGTGCAGAAACTCCGTCTCGTCCAGATCCTGCTCCCCCAGCTTTCTGCAGTTTTCGGCCGCAAAAATATGGGCGTAATTATCCGCCATGGTTGCATTGGACGGCACCGTAAGCAAATGCCTCCATTCATCCGACACATATCCCGTCTCCTCAAGCAGCTCCCGCTTCGCCGCCTTAAGGCTGTCCTCCGACGCCCCCGAAACCTCCCTGCACCCATACTCCCTGCTGTCTGACCGCTCAATTCCTCCTGCGGGAAATTCCGTGGTCACTTCCTTTATCCCCTGGCGGAACTGCCTGACGCACAGATACCTTCCGTCCTCATCAGACGCCACAATGACCACATAATCCTTGCGGCTGTAACTGTAAAAAGGCTCAAACACCTTCCCGTCCGGAAGCCGGTATGCGGACCGCCTAAAATCAATCCACGCATCCTGCACCACATGCTCCGTGCGGATTTCCTCCCATGCCAGATTCTCTCCGGCATTCCTGTCTGTCCCGGCTTTTCCGGACTTCCCGCTGCTCACAAGTTCCTCTGTCTTTTTATTCATCCTCACGGTACCCAAACCCATTCTCCTCACACCACTCAATAGCCAGACTGCGGTACCTGGTCTCCTCAAAGTCATACCACTGCTGTTCAATGCCAAATCTGCGTATACCGTCCTTAAATCTCCGGAAAGCCCCCTTTCCCCTGATAGCATTTTCCAGTGAGTCCTGCACCGGCCCCTGTGGAAGTTCCCACACAAAATCCTCCATAATACTGTATTCGTGGATATCAAACTGTGAAGGCAGGGCAAAGAACCGGATATTCCATCCCTCCTCAATCAGTTCTGCCAGTTCCTGGTCCTCCTCATCATACTCACCCATAAAAGGATTTTCCGGAAGGCAGACCACTTCCATTTTCTCTATATCAAGGTACTGCCTCCACTCACTGTCTGCTGCCTCTATGGCATCGCAAATAAGATTTAACGGAACAATCACATTCATAACCTTTCTCCTCCATAATATATAATCCAATTTCTCATCAAAAACACTGCCGCCTTCACCGATTCAGCTCATGGCTCAGACTGTTGGGCACTCCCCTTGGCCCCCGGACCGCATAAATCCCATAATCCTCTTTCAGCCTGTCAAAGGTAAACCGCTCCGGTTCGTACCTTCTCAAAAGCCGAATCTTCATAACCGTATGGATAGTCAAATCCTTGCCCGCATATTCGTAGGGAATATCCACCTCCACAGCCCTGCATTTGTAAAGGATGGCTGACACAGGCGCCGCCGCATACATAAAAATCGTGTCCCCGACTTTCACGCTGCTGCTCTGCTTCCAGTCAATGGTATCCGTATTGTCAAAGGCATGTACAATATCGTAAAACTTCGGGTTGGCCGGAACAATCCACTCCTTTGGAAGCCGAACCTTTTCTTTCTTTTTCTTCGACGCGGTTGCCAGAAAACTTGCGCCAATCAGGTCAAAAACTTTGTCCTCCTTCACCGTGCCGTCCAAAACCACGGAAATCCAATGTTCCTTATTCATGTGGTACGCAGGAAGGATCTCCTTCTCCTTAAGCAGCACCTCCTTAAACATCCTGTCGTCAATCTTCAGATTTATCACGTCCACACGCTCATTTCCCGAAAGCCCCAGCTTATCCCGCCCCACTTCCAACACCAGGGCAAACCACTTTTTATTGTCGGCATGGCGGAAGACCGCATTGTTTTCATACTTCCCCCAGGGATATTCCGGGGAAACTTTGTACTTCTTTTTGATATAGTTAAAGACCTCTTCGCGCATTCTTTTATCTCCTCTGTGCCGGCCTTTCTTCCGGCTTGACGAACTTTCCCCTGCGGATCTCTATCAGACGGAATATATCATCATACAAGGCCTCTTTATCTTCCAGGTCAATCATCAGCCATCTCTGTCCGTTGCCCTCCCGGTTCCGTGCATAGATATCCTGCAGATTTATCATGCTCTGTACCTCCGATTTTGTACTTTTATCCGCTCCCTCATTTTTTCGCTCTTGCCCTTACCAGCAGCATCATCGGCCTGCGCAGTTCATGTTCCATCCCCGGAATATCCATCATCTGTCTGGGAGGCTCTGCCTCCTCCACAACTTCAAGGATAAATCCGCTTCTCATCAGTCCCATCAGAATCTGTGTCAGCGTGTGATGGTATTTCACCACATCACATCCCAGGAAATGAGTCTCCCGCTTTCCGGCACGATAGTAATCATCCACCGGCCAATATTTCGGCTGTCTGTCGTCCCCATAGATCCAGTCCTGCCCCACCCCGGAAGTAAAAACGGGATGTTCAATATTGAAAAGAAAAATCCCGTCCTGTTTCAGCGTCCTGAAAACCTTCCCAAACACCCAATCCAGGTCCTCCATATAGTGGAGTGCCAGGTTTGAGAGCACAAGATCCCAGGTATCCTCCGGATACTCATATCCATCTATGCCGCAGACACGGTAATCAATGCCCTCTTTGCTGTTCCTTCTTTTGGCTTCACCAATCATCTTTTCACTCAAATCAATCCCCAAAACCCTGGCCGCCCCCTGCTCCCGGGAAAATTTACAGTGCCACCCATAACCGCACCCCAGGTCAAGCACGCTCTTTTTGTCCAGCACAGGAAACAACGGCTTTAACTGGTGCCATTCCCCGGCTGCAGACAGGCCTGCCTTGCTGCGGTTCATCTGAGAGTACTGATTAAAAAATTCTTCGTTGTCATATATATTATTCATAGCCCGGATACCTCCCGTCCCATTTTATGTACTCTCGGAGTCTCTTTGTGCCTGATTTTGTGAGATGATTTTTTGTCAAATATGCATAAATTTATGAGGCGTACGTGGAGCGTACGTTGATTAAATTTATGTGCATATGACGGAAAATCAGCCAATCTGCCACAAAGGCAGGTGCAAGAGA
>JAAWLV010000094.1 GCA_022798105.1 Hungatella sp. | reverse complement strand
CGGAGGGAACTATAAACTGGCTGGATTCGTGTATTGTTTGTGACGGAAGGCAGGAACGACGTAAGGAGGGCATGCCGCCCGGCATGTCTGAAAGTGTGTATTTATTTGAGGATTTAACAGGCAGACCTGTAATTTATAAAACTCAAATCAATTGGGACGGTACTTATATCAGTGATGTTGAAACACAGGAAGAACAACCAAAACCTACACAAGAGCCAGAATTGCCTAATGAAACAGCTATAGAGGAACAGCCTGATGATTCCTATACGGACGGTAATTACACCACCTATGGCAGATACCAATGCTTTGAAACAGACACTTTTGTAAGCGTAGAAATACAGAACGGCTCATTGGTACTGTATTTTGAGCCAGAAGCAGAAACCTTTGTCCTTGGCAGAAACGGAGCAGACACAGGCTGGGAGTTTATCAACTGGGAATTTGAGGCCAGAGTATATACATCTGCCATTATTCAAGATAATGAACTAATCATCACTTCTACAGAATCTTGGAGATATGACGGCACTTACATTCAACTGCCCGATATAGGTACTGACGGAGAGGGGGAATGAAAATGGCTATTCATCTGGAATCGGTCAATCATTTTAATTATATGGACGGAAACGGACGGATTTTCTGTAAGCGACAGGATAAAGTGCGGAAAGTAGCTCCAGAATATAAAGGTTGTAATGACTGCCCTTATCTTTTCGGCTCTTTACAGGGAATGGGCGTAGAATGTATGTGGGAGGATATAGTACCGCCCCCTGCTCCCTGTGGATATTATGTACATGACCCCAAAGAAGAGTTTGCACGAGTATCCAGTTTGATTGACGAGGGGATTTTGAAAAAGAGATAATATAATAGCCCTAGAAACTGTAATGGCTTCTAGGGCTATGCTTTATTTACAGAATTTCTGATTTGGCAATATCAAAATTTACAAGAGCATTGGAAACACGAATATACCGCTTGTCAAAGTCTTCAATCATGTAGAACTCCTTTGAGGAATCATTCTTATAAGGTTTCAGCACTCCTAACTGGAACAATTCTGAATAATATGCAAGCTCACTTGGTGGGAATAAGAAAGTTCCAACAGGAGGAAGAGATTCTACGGGAGGTTTAAAAATCTGCATGTAAAAATATTCACAGTCCAGTAAATAATCCGTATCCTCTACATAACCAATTCTAACGCCGTCACATTTTCTTCTGATTTCACAGAACAAGCTTACATTCTGTTCAGGGCTTGAAGGCAGAGATAGATATTTACATTTTTTGAGTGTAGACCTGACTGCACCCAGAAATTGTTGCGCCTTCTGCCCCTGAGCCGCTTGTTTCTTTAAGATATCCGATATACATTTAGCTTCCAGCAATAAGTTGCCCCCTTCACGGTATCCTTCAAAAATCACTTCCGCACCCGTGTTTACATCCATACATGAGCCGCTAAACTTAATCTTATTTTCAACCTTTTCTTGATACATAAATTGCCCTCCTTTTGATTTTCCTGTTATCTTGATTGAGCCACTCATAAAATTTGTCCTTTGATACCATCATACGCTTATTCAGATAAATCGTCGGAAAATCTGCGGAGTTCATAATCTCATATGTCTTTCCCTTTGAAATTCCCAAAATCATCTGAACGTCCTTGGCTTGGAGTATCAGAGGAAGTGAATCCCATGAACTGCAAACGTCCATCATAAGCATATCCTCCTATTCGTTCAATAAATTTTGCTATTTCTTTATTTGGAAAATCCAAAGTTATTATATAGGTACTGCTTTATTTCGCAGGTTAGTCAATGCGTACTAAGTTTTTCTATTCCACCTCCCTCTCAAACTTCCACTATGTCCTGTTACGTCTACTATAATACAACACATTTTATTTTATGTCAATACTTTTTAACCGAAAAGTTCTCCTGTTATTTTTGTAAAAATTTCTTTACTTTTTCTTGGTTTCGATTTATAATAAGAGTCAAGGAGGTTTTGGCGTTATGGAAGAATATAAATTTACAGAATTTGGAAGCCGCCTAAAGGCTCTTAGGGAACAAAGTAATATCAAGCAAGGGCAATTTGCAGATAAGATAGGAATTGTAAGACAATCCATGAGCAATTATGAGAGCGGAAAGCACTGCCCAGATGTTGAGGTTCTTAAAAAAATGGCAAAATGCCTTGGGTGTAGTGTAGATTACCTATTGGGATTGACAGAGCATAAAAACTATGAAACCAATATAGAATTTGACGAAAGCCTGTCTATACTGTCTAAGGCTTTATGCTCGGTTCCAGAACCATTTAGGAATAGGTGGCTTGATGTATTGGCAGGTACGGCTCAATGGTTAGGCAAGGATTTGAACGCTAATGCACGTTTGAACTTTTCAGCGGTTGCTTTCTTTAGTGCCCTTACAGAACTGGCTGGCTATTGCCTTGAAGCGGAGGAAAAAGATGCAGATGGAAGTTATTCTGAGGAAATCGCTTCATCATATAGATGTAAGCGTTTTTCCATGATTCTTGCTTTGAGGAATGAACTAAACACTTTAGACGTTATCAGCAATGAAATGATTGAGAAAAGTAAAGGGGATGAATAAAACATGGCAAAACGAGGACAAAATGAAGGCTCTATCCGCAAGCGGAAAGACGGCACATGGGAAGCCCGTGTAACGATTGGCATATCAGCAGACGGAAAACAACAGCGTAAATCCCTGTATGGAAAGACCAGACAGGAAGTATCCGCCAAAATGACCGACCTGCTGAATAATCTGCAAAAAGGCATTATCACCAATCCTACAGAAATGACTCTTGCCGAATGGCTTGACTATTATATGTCCGAATACAAAAAGCGGTATGTAAAGCCTACTACCTATATCAATTATACGGTAAAGGTAAAAAATCACATCAAGCCAGCTATCGGTCACTATAAGCTAAAGGCACTCCGACAGGACATCATTCAGAAATTTGTCAACAGCTTGTCCGATAAGGGGTTAGCACCATCTACGGTGATAGATGTTTACAAGCTGTTAAGCAATGCCTTAGAAACGGCGGTAGACGATGGCTTGATTGTCCGCAATACCGCCAACAGGGTAAAACTGCCAAAGACAAAAAAACCGCAAATCAATGTTTTGACACAGGAACAGCAGAACGCATTTGTGGAACAGGCGAAAGTAACTTACATGGGCGTTGTCTATATTTTCGACCTCTGCACAGGTATGCGGCTTGGGGAATTATTGGGGCTGAAATGGCAGGACATAGACTTTGAGCAGAACCAGTTGCACATCAGAAGAATCCTCCGCAAGGTGAAAGACCCTGACAACGCAAATGAACATTGGCACCTAGAATTTGGCACCCCGAAAACGCCGTCCAGTGACAGAATAATCCCCCTCAACGAAACGGCTATTAAAGTGCTTGCTGATGTCTGGGAGCAACAGGAGAAAAACAAGGAAAAAGCCAGCACCGCCTACGAAGATAACGACCTTGTATTCTGCACCCAGTTAGGCAGACCGCTTGACCCTACGAATATGCGGCGCACCTGTTATTCTATCTGTGCGAAAATCGGCGTCAGCAACTTCCATCCCCATTGTCTGCGTCATACTTTCACCACCAGAGGGGCAGAAAATAATGTTGACGTTCGGGTAATGCAGAAGTTCTTAGGTCATGCGACCATAAAGGAAACAGCCGATACCTATACGCACGTATTGGACGACTTGAAACGGGATGAAATCCAAAAACTGGATAGCGCAGTAAATTATTGAGCAAAAATATCGGGTAGGGGTAAGGTAGGGGTTAAACAGCAAAAGGAGCTACCGCCCGCAAGCGGTAACTCCCAGCGTTTACAACATTTTCCCGACAGGAAATTGTATCAGACGTTAAACCGGAACAGTATCACATCCCCGTCCTGAACCACATAGTCCTTCCCTTCCAGACGGATAAGCCCCTTGTCTCTGGCTGCCGAGTAGGCCTTGCAGTCTAAAAGATCCTGATAGTTAACCACCTCGGCCCGGATAAATCCCCGCTCAAAGTCAGAGTGGATCTTGCCGGCAGCCTGAGGGGCCTTGGTGCCTACCTTGATGGTCCAGGCCCTGGTCTCGTCCTCCCCTGCGGTGAGGAAGCTTAAAAGGCCCAAAAGGCTGTAGCTGGCGGCAATAAGCTTTTCAAGGCCTGACTCTTTAAGCCCCAGATCCTCCAGGAACATGGCTTTCTCGTCGTCATCCAGTTCCGCGATCTCCTGCTCGATCTGGGCGCAGATCACGAACACCTGGGAGCCGGTTTCCCGGGCAAAACGGCGGACGGACTGGACGTGGGCGTTGGAGGCGCCGTCGTCAGGCAGATCTTCCTCCCCGACGTTGGCGGCAAAGATCACCGGTTTCCAGGTGAGAAGATTTAAAGAGGCCGCAAATGCCTTCTCATCCTCGTCTGAACAGGCGAAGGTCCTTGCCGGCTGTCCCTCCTCCAGATGAGCTTTCAGGGCTTTTAAGATCTCAACCTCCTTGGCCAGGGACTTATCGTTGAAAGCGCTCCTTGCGGTTTTGGCAATGCGCCGCTCCAGGATCTCCATGTCAGAGAATATAAGTTCCAGATCAATGGTCTCGATATCCCGCAGAGGATTCACGGTCCCGTCCACATGGATCACGTTGGAATCTTCAAAACAGCGGACCACATGGACGATGGCGTCCACTTCCCGGATGTTGGAGAGGAACTGGTTGCCCAGGCCTTCCCCCTTGGAGGCTCCCTTCACAAGGCCTGCGATATCCACAAATTCAATGACCGCGGGCGTCACCTTTTTAGAGTGATAAAAATCTCCCAGAAGCTTTAAGCGGGAATCCGGGACAAAAACTACGCCGATGTTGGGATCAATGGTGCAGAACGGATAGTTGGCAGACTCCGCGCCGGCCTTGGTCAGGGAGTTAAATAATGTACTTTTTCCTACGTTTGGCAAACCGATAATACCTAATTTCATATGATTACCTTCCTTAATATAAATACTCGTCAATCTATCATAATATAGCATAGAAGGAAGAGAAATAAAAGAGAAATTGTACCCAACTTTTCAGGCACAGCAAAACAGGGCGAAAAATATACCTATATAGGGCGAAATGTCGAATTTTGGCGAAATATGTCGGTCGAAATAAATTGCATTTTGTCTCAAATAAGGGTAAAATGAAGGAAAGCAATAAAGCCTTTCGGAATCCGAATTGCGCAATAGGATGACGGCAGGTGCTGGAGTTATAGTATTGGCAGCATAAGGACATATCTCTTTCGATAGGTGCACATATCAGAAGAGGTACAGACACAAGAGAGGAGAATCACCATGAATTACCCGAAAGAGGAGCTAATCGGAAAAATTGAAGAGGCCAGGGACGTTTTGAACAAAAGCATTGATCAGAAGCATGCTTATGAGGAGATCTACGAAAACAGCGTTGCGTTAGACGCGCTCATTGAGCAGTATATTGAAGCAGGATATTAGATCCGGCAGGGTTAAAAAAGAAGAACAGCCGTTTGGTAAAACCAGCGGCTGTTCTTTTTTTAGGTGAATTTTCAATTTGTCCTTGCTATTTCCAGGGGTTTGTAATAAAATTAAGGTACAAGTGGTGAAAAGTGGTATAAAGTGGTGCAAAGTGGTTAGAAAGTGGCGGATACGGAAACAACAGGTGATTGCTTATGTTCATGGGTGAATATAACCATACAGTAGACGCAAAGGGACGTTTGATTGTCCCTTCGAAGTTCCGGGAGCAGCTGGGGGATGAATTCGTGGTTACGAAGGGTCTGGATGGCTGTCTTTTCGTGTATGAAAACACCGAGTGGAAAATTCTGGAAGAGAAACTTAAGAATCTGCCGCTTACCAACGCCAATGCCCGTAAAATCACCCGTTTCTTCCTGGCAGGAGCCACGCTCTGCGAGGTGGATAAGCAGGGAAGAATCTTACTCCCCGCCGTTCTCAGGGAATTTGCCAAGATAGAGAAGGACGCGGTGATGGTGGGAGTAGGCAACCGAATTGAAATCTGGAGCAAGGAGTCCTGGGCATCGGCCAATGTATATGATGACATGGATGATATTGCGGAAAGTATGGAAGGGCTTGGAATATGATGTTTGAGCACAAGTCAGTACTCCTTGAAGAAACTGTGGACAGCCTGCAGGTAAAACCCGGAGGGATCTATGTGGACGGGACACTGGGCGGCGGCGGCCATGCCTTTCGGGTCTGTGAAAGCCTGGGGGAGGGAGGCCGGCTCATAGGGATCGATCAGGACGAGGACGCCCTGAAAGCGGCAGCTGCCCGTCTGGAGGTATACAAAGATAAAGTAACCGTAGTAAAGAGGAACTATGAACAGATAAAAGAGGTGCTTGGGGAGCTGGGGATTTCGAAGGTGGACGGGATCTGTTTGGATCTGGGAGTGTCTTCCTACCAGCTGGATACTCCGGAGAGAGGGTTTACCTACAGGGAGGATGCCCCCCTTGACATGCGGATGGACAGAGACGGGGAAAAGACCGCGGCCCATGTGGTGAATCAGTACAGCGAAGCGGAGCTTTACCGTGTGATCCGGGATTACGGGGAAGAGAAATTCGCAAAGAATATTGCAAAGCACATTGTAAAGGCCAGAGAAAAAGGGCCCCTTAGGACCACGGGGGAGCTGACGGAGATTATCAGGGCGGCAATTCCCGCCAGGGCCCGCGCGGTGGGCGGCCACCCGGCCAAGAGGACGTTTCAGGCGCTGAGGATTGAAGTGAACCAGGAGCTGGAGGTGCTTAGAAATTCCATTGACACTATGATCGGGCTTTTGAACCCGGGAGGGAGGCTTGCCGTTATCACGTTTCACTCGCTGGAGGATCGCATTGTCAAGACGAAATTCAGAGAGAATGAGAACCCCTGCATCTGTCCTCCGGATTTTCCGGTGTGCGTCTGCGGGAGAAAAAGCATGGGCAGGGTGGTGACGAGAAAGCCTGTTATCCCCACAGAGGAAGAGGTGGAGGAGAACAAGCGCTCAAAGAGCTCAAAACTGAGAGTTTTTGAGAGAAGCGGGCAAGGGTTATAGTCCGCCGGTGAACGGAATCGGGCAATAGCAAACATGGCAGGCTTTCAGGAGGAAAGGAGAGATTGATATGGCATCAGGAAGCAGGTCTTCCCAGAGGAGGCATGTCTCATCGGCAAAAGCGAAAACAGGAACAGGGGCAAAAGGCGCTTACGGAGGCCAGGCATACATCCACGGCAGCACAGCCCATGCAGTCCGGGAAGCACAGCCTGTTCCCCGGCAGAAAGACCGGGACGTAAAAGAGCGGTATCGAAGAGTAAACAGCAAAATAAAGAAAAACCAGCAAAAAGCCTTAAGGATTGATTTGCCTTATCTGGTTCTTCTGGTGGCGGCTTCCTTCTGCACCCTGTTTATCTGCATCAGCTACCTTCAGGTGCAGACTACCATGACCAGGCGTATGGATCGCATTGAGAAGCTGGAAAAAGATCTGGATTCTCTCAAGGCGGAAAATGATATTGCACAGACCAGGATCAACACCTCCATAGATTTGGACTATGTGTACAAAGTGGCGACAGAAGAATTAGGAATGGTCTATGCGGGGAAAAATCAGGTGCGCATGTATCACCAGACAGAAAGTGAGTTTGTAAGACAGTATGAAGACATCCCGACCTACTAAAAAGAAACGTCCAAGGCCTGAGGAAGGGGGAAGGCAGCATCACCCGGGAAGGCCTGTATTTACGGTACATATGCAGAAAAAGCTGGCGTTCACGGTTTCCGTGATATTGCTGGCTTTGTTTGCATTGGTTATGGTACTCTACAAGATTATAAAGGAAAATAACGAGGAGTATACCCGGATCGTGCTGTCCCAGCGCTCCACCTATGACAGCCGCACCATTCCTTTCCGCAGGGGGGATATTGTGGACAGGAACGGCACCTACCTGGCCACCAGCGACAAGGTTTACAACCTGATCCTGGATCCGGATCAGATATACAGCAGCGAGGAATATTACTTAAATCCCACCATAAACGCTCTGGTGGAGACTTTTGGCTACGACCGGACGGAGCTTTTGGAAACCCTTCTTGACCACAAGGAGTCCAGGTATCTGCGGTATGAGAGAAGGATGACCTACGACAAAAAGGAAGCCTTTGAGGCCCTGCAGAAATCCTTCAATGAGGCCAGCGCGGAGGCAGGCAGAAACGAGAGGGTAAAAGGCGTCTGGTTTGAGGACGAGTATAAGCGGATCTATCCCTACGAGTCCCTGGCCTGCGGTATCATCGGTTTTACCTCAGGCGACGGCAGCCAGGGCAACGGAGGGATAGAGCAGTATTACGACAGCACTCTTGTGGGGGTTAACGGCCGTGAATACGGCTACCTTAACGACGACTCCAACATGGAGACCGTTATTAAACCGGCCAAGAACGGAAACACGGTAATGTCCACCATTGACATTTATATCCAGCAGCTGGTGGAAAAGAGGATTGAACAGTGGAAAGAAGAGCCGGGAAGCAGGCACATCGGCATTTTGGTCATGAATCCCAATAACGGCGAGATCCTGGCCATGGCTGATGATTCCAGATATGACCTGAATAATCCGAGAGATTTAAGCGGAAGCTATACCCAGGAAGAGATTGACGCCATGACGGATCAGGAGAAGGTGGATGCCTTAAGCCGGATGTGGAGAAACTTCTGCGTCAGCGATACGTATGAGCCGGGTTCCCCGGCAAAGGTGCTGACTGTGGCCGCAGGCCTGGAGGAAAATGTATTTTCCACCAACACCTATTTTAACTGCGACGGTTATGAGCAGGTGGATATCCACAAGATCCGGTGTACCGCCTACTCAAAAGGAGGCCACGGCGAGCTGTCGGTGGAGGAGACGCTGATTGTATCCTGCAATGACGCCATGATGCAGATGGCGGCTATGGAGGGGAAAACTGCCTTTAAGAAGTACCAGGATCTGTTTAATTTCGGGGCAAGGACGGGGATCGATCTGCCGGGAGAGGCTGACGCGGCTTCACTGGTGTACCGGGTGGAGAACATGGATCCTGCCAGCCTTGCAACCAACGGTTTCGGGCAGAATTTCAACTGTACCATGGTGCAGATGGCCGCGGCCTTCGCCTCGGTTATCAACGGAGGCTCCTACTATGAGCCCCATGTGGTGAAACAGATTGTCAATGAAAACGGCGCGGTTATCAGGAAAAACGACGGCGTTCTGGTGCGTGAGACCGTATCGGATGCCACCAGCAGGTTTATGCGTGAGGCCCTAAGGCGTACTGTGGCGGAGGGAACAGGAAAGGCCGCCCAGGTGGAGGGCTATGAGGTGGGCGGAAAGACAGGGACCGCCGAGAAAGTAGGGCGGAACAAGGAGGACTATGTGGTGTCCTTCTGCGGCTTTGCCCCTGCGGATCATCCCCAGGTGCTGGTGTATGTGGTCATCGACGAACCGAACGTGGAGAGGCAGGACAGCAGTTCCTATGCCAGCCGCGTGTTCTCCCAGGTTATGGGAGATGTTCTTCCTTATTTAAATGTATTTCCCGAGACAGATGAGGATGAGGAGGGTCTGACTCCGGAGGAGCTTCTGGAGAATGAGGGAGTCAATCAGCTGGAGGGTCAGGAGCCGGAGGATCCTGATGAAGAAGAAAAGCCTTCCTATGAGACCGACGAGAATGCTCCGGAGAGGGAGACGGCGGAGGACGGTTCCTCCCTGTCGTCGGATCTGCCCTATCTTCCGGCCGGGGAAGAGAGCCTGCCGGAGACATCGCCCGCCCCGGAGAGCGGTGCTCACAGCGGGGAATCGGAATCAGAGACCGGCGAGCCCCAAAGTACGGCTGCCGGGGAGGAGGGTGCGGAAACTTCCGCCGCGGGAGAGAGCACCGCCCCGGCGGGATAGATGTTTTTTGCATATTTTAAAGCCAGGTTCATATATTATACCAATGTTCCTATCCGGTGGTATGGCCCATGAATCAGACAAAATCCCATCACAGAGGAAATATGCTTCTGGTGCTTCTGGCGTCAGGCCTTCTTATGATTGGGCTTATGGGCAGGCTGGTGTATCTGATGATCTTCTGTTCCGATCATTACAGCCAGATGGCCCAGGCGCTCCATCAGCGGGAGAGGACCATCAAGGCTGCCAGAGGCCGGATCCTGGATCGCAACGGCACAGTCATTGCCACCAACCGCACGGTCTGCACCATATCCGTCATACACAATCAGATTACGGATAAGGAGCGGGTGGTCTCAGTCCTGTCAGAGGCTTTAGGGCTGGAGGAAGACGAAGTGCAAAAGAAAGTGGAGAAGTACAGCGCCAGGGAGATTGTGGCAACCAATGTGGATAAAGAGCTGGGGGATGCCATAAGAAATTACCATTTGGACGGCGTCAAGGTAGATGAAGACTATAAACGGTATTACCCCTACAACAGCCTGGCATCAAAAGTCCTGGGCTTTACGGGGGGAGACAACCAGGGGATCATCGGTTTGGAGGTGGTGTACGAGGAGTGGCTAAAAGGCACAAACGGCCTGATCCTGACCCAGGCGGACGCGGCCGGGGTGGAGATTGAAAACGCATTTGAGGATCGGGTGGAGCCTGTGGCCGGGGCGGATCTGACTATAAGCCTGGATGTGAACATCCAGACCTATGCCCAGCAGGCGGCCAGCAAGGTTATGGAAGAGAAGGGGGCCAAGCGTGTTTCCCTAATCGTCATGGATCCTGAAAATGGCGAGATTTTCGCCATGGTCAATGTGCCGGAGTTTGACCTTAATAACCCCTTTGTGCTGAATGTGGAGCCGGAAGAGGGCGCTGGGGGCACAAAGCAGGATCTGCTGAACCAGATGTGGAGAAATCCCAGCATCAACGATACCTATGAGCCTGGATCCACATTTAAGATTATCACCGCCGCCGCAGGGCTGGAGGCCGGGGTAGTCAGCCTGGAGGACAAATTTTCCTGTCCCGGCTTCCGCGTTGTGGAGGACAGGCGGATCCGGTGCCATAAGGTGGCGGGCCATGGGGCGGAGACGTTTTTGCAGGGTGCCATGAATTCCTGCAACCCGGTATTTATTGACGTGGGGCAGCGGCTGGGAGTGGACCAGTATTACCATTATTTTACCCAGTTCGGGCTTTTGGGAAAAACGGGCATTGACCTTCCCGGCGAGGCCTCCACAATCATGCACAAAAAGGAAAATATGGGGCTTGTGGAGCTGGCCACCGTTTCCTTCGGCCAGTCCTTCCAGATTACGCCCCTGCAGCTGATTACCACAGCCGCCTCCATTGTAAACGGAGGAAACCGGGTGACGCCCCATTTCGGCATCCGGGCCGTAACAAGGGACGGCACCAGTGTCCGGAAGTTTTCCTACCCGGTGAGGGAGGGAGTGGTCTCCAAGGAGACCAGTGAGAAGATGCGGTATATTCTGGAGCATGTGGTGGCGGAGGGAAGCGGAAAAAAGGCAGCTCTTGAGGGATTCCGCATCGGCGGCAAGACCGCCACATCCGAAAAACTGCCCAGAAGTTTAAAGAAATACATATCAAGCTTTATCGGGTTTGCCCCGGCAGACGACCCAAAAGTCATCGCCCTGGTGACCATCGACGAGCCGGTGGGAGTATACTATGGCGGGACCATTGCGGCACCGGTAATTGCTGATTTGTTTGAAAATATCCTGCCCTATCTGGGGATTAGTCCGGAGACGGTTACTGTTCACACCATGACTAATCACTCCGCTGATTAGCCATGGGCCAGTACCGTTACGGGGGCAAAGCATATGCCCCATCGCCGCAGGCGATTTTAAATGGGCATATGCGGTTACG
>JAAWLV010000093.1 GCA_022798105.1 Hungatella sp. | reverse complement strand
TATAATTGCCTTAAAAACAGAAAACGGAGGTATTTGATATGAAGAAAGCAGCAGTAATCCTGGCCCCGGGGTTTGAGGAGGGGGAGGCTGTCAATGTGATTGATATTCTGCGCAGAGCAGGTGTTGCCTGTGAGTCCGTGGGCCTTGAGGGGAAGCAGGTGACGGGTTCCCACAATATTACGCTTTTGTGTGACAGAGAACTGGCCATGGATGTCAGCGGGTATGATATGATTGTGCTTCCTGGCGGGCTTCCGGGGGCGGTAAATTTAAGGGACAGCAGCCTTTTGATGGAGGTTATCAGGGAGATGGACAGGGCAGGCAGGTTCGTCTGTGCCGTCTGTGCGGCTCCCATAGCGTTGGAGCAGGCCGGGGTGCTTGAGGGAAGGACATGGACCGCTTATCCGGGCTACGATGAGAAGATTAAGGCCGGGACGTTTTGCGGGGATGAGGTGGTTGTGGACGGAAATGTGATTACCAGCAGGGGGCCGGCCACGGTGTTCGCTTTTGCTTACAGGCTGGCGGAGGCTCTGGGATGTGATGTGTCGGAGCTTAAGGAGAAGATGATGTATCATTTTGCAATGTCCAAGGGCAGACCGTAATGCAGGCTCCTTTGGAGCGGGGGCATGTAAGCGGACGGAGAAACGAAAGAGAGGACAGATGGTAGAGACAAATTTAGCGCAGGCAGTTGACGCGGTCAATGATTCGGGTGCTGCATACGATACAAATGTAAAACACCTTCTTGCAGACAAGCAGATACTGTCGCGGATTCTGAAATATACGATTGAAGAGTTTGGGGATATGGACATTTTGGACATCATGGGCTGTATTGACGACGACATAGAGATCGGGACAAGACCAGTGGATGGGGGACTTTCCAACCTTGGACGTGTAAAGGGAACCGTGACAGAGGATAGTATTCCCGGAGAGGGCGTTATCTATTATGATATCCGCTTTACCGCATATCATCGGGAGCAGGAGATGAAGATTCTGGTCAACATAGAGGCGCAGAAATCTACCGATTTCGGAAAGCTGGGATATCATCTGGAGAACCGGATCGTGTTCTATCTGGCAAGGATGATTTCGGCAGAGAAACAGACAGAATTTTACCACAGTGATTTTGACAATCTGAAAAAAGTCCGGAGTATCTGGATCTGTATGGACACTGATGAGACGGAGGATTCCATAGAGGAGCTTTGTTTAGAGCGAAAAGCGGTTTTTGGAAAGAAGAAGAGTACATACCCGGTTGATTTGATGAAAGGCATCATCGTCAATATAAGAAACAGGGAGGGGGACTCTTTGGAAGAGGGTATGGAGAAGTCTTCCAATGTATTGATTGCCATGTTGGAGGAGCTGTTATCCGGGAAAAGCGCGGCGGAGAAGAAGCGGGTATTGACGGATGAATATGGGATGATAATGACTGCCGAATTAGAAGGGAGGATCCAGCTCATGTGTAATTTATCGGAAAATATTGAGGCGAAGGGTATGAAAGCAGGCATCAAGGAAGGCATCAAAGAAGGCATCAAGGAAGGTATTAAAGAAGGTGTCAGGAAAGAACGGATTGCCGCTATTGTGCGGATGATCAAGGCGGGTGCTTCCAAAGAACAGATCATATCGTATGGGTATACGAAAGCGGAATATGAGGAGGCAGGAAATTCAGTATCTGTACACCCATAGGAGCAGCAGTCAGCAGGGAGGCATTTTCTGAATACCATACCCCAAAGGCACACCATAATCTGATATAAGTGATTTAGAAATTAAAGAACTGGCAATAAGGTGCTGTGTGGAGCTGGAGGCTGTGTCCGGGTTCTGCAGGGAAATGACAGTGATATAGAGGACAGGGAGGCTGGCGCGCATGCGTGTTTTGATTGCTGAGGATGAATTTGAGCTGGCAAAAGGGCTTAAATTCCTGCTGGAGAAGAATAAGTTTTCCGTGGATGTTGTCCACGACGGGGCGGCGGCTCTGGAGTGTTTTGGGGCAGGGGCCTACGATGTGATTGTCCTGGATATTATGATGCCCAAAGTGGACGGGCTGGAGGTGCTTAAAGCCATACGGAGGACCGGAGCCGGCGTGCCGATCCTGATGCTGACGGCCAAAGGGGAGGTGGAAGACCGTGTGACGGGGCTGGAGGCCGGGGCGGACGACTATCTTTCCAAACCTTTTGCCACCAGGGAGTTTATCGCAAGGGTGAAGGCGCTTTCCCGGAGAAACACGGCGTATACGGAGCTGGTGCTGGAGTTTGGGGATGTGCGGCTGGACTGCAACCGCTATGAGCTTGCCTGCAAAACCGCGTCGGTGCGGCTGAACAATAAAGAGTTTCAGCTGATGGAACTGTTTATGCGGCATCCTCATTTTGTTTTTTCAACCAGCCATCTGATGGATAAGATATGGGGACAGGATTCGGATGCGGACTTAAACGTGGTCTGGACCTATGTGGGATTTATCAGGAAGCGGTTAAAGCAGATTGGAGGCGGCGTTGAGATTCGGACCGCCAGAGGCGCCGGGTATTCCCTGGAGGAGGTCAGATGCTGAGAAAAATACAGAGACGGTTTATTCTGGCGGCGATGGCGGCTTTTGGGACGGTGATGTTTTTGATTGTGGCCGGGATTAACCTGGCCAATTATATACAGACCACATCCAGACAGGACCACCTGGCCATGAGCCTTCTGGGAGGCCATGACCGGCGTGGTTTTCTGCGTCCCGAAAAAGGCGTGCCGCCCGGAGGCGAAAGAGGCGTGCCCGGCGGTCTGCCGAAAGAGGTGCTGCGGGATTTGCCGGGGGGAGGGCCGGAGGCGGAGTTTATCATCCGTTTTTTTTCGGTTGCGTTTGACTCTTCGGGGGAGGTGCTGGAGATTTCCAGGGATCACATCTCATCTGTGGACGATGAGACGGCGGTGGAGTACGCAAGGGCGGTCTGTCTAAAAAACAGGGATAAGGGGTATTATGGGGATTACCGTTATGCAGTCAGGTCAAACGGGACGGGGACTGCCGTCCTTTTTCTAAATTCATCCATGCAGCTGCAGTTTATGTGGTCTTTGTTTTTAGTGTCTTCGGCTATCGGGATTATCAGCCTGTTTCTGGTATTTCTTCTGGTGGTGTTTTTCTCAAGATACGCGGTGCGGCCTTACATCAGAAATATGGAAAGGCAGAAGCGGTTTATCACCGACGCCGGCCATGAGCTGAAAACGCCCATCACCTCCATTGCCACCAGCGCCGACATCGCGGCTATGGAGCATGAGGGGGATGAGTGGATTGCCAACATCCAGAAGCAGGCGGCGCGCCTTGCCAGGCTGGCCGGGGACCTGGTGGCCCTGTCCCGACTGGATGAGGAGACTCCCTTTCCGGAAAAGTGCCGGTTTTCCCTGAGCGACGCGGCGTGGGAGGCGGCGGAGCCTTTTGCGGTTCTGGCAAGGGCCGGGGGAAAACAATACTCTCAGAATATTGAAGAGAATGTGGAGTTTTACGGGGACCGGGATTCGGTTCAGAAGATTATCTCCATTCTGCTGGACAACGGGGTGAAATATTCCGACGAGGGCGGGGAGATTGGCTTGGATCTTTACAGGAGACGGGGAAAGGTCTGGATTGAGGTGTTTAATACCTGCAGTCTGCCGGATGGAGCGGACTTGAACCGGCTTTTTGACCGGTTCTACCGGATGGACGAATCAAGGTCAGCCCGCACCGGGGGGACGGGAATCGGGCTGAGCATGGCGCAGGCCATTGCGGAGGCTTACGGCGGGACGATTGAGGTGAAGCGGGCAAAGGGGCAGGGGATTTGCTTTAAGGTTGGGTTGTGAAAATCCGCTTCATAAATAAAGTTCCTCAGTTTTCACGTCCCTCCTCTTCCACGGGCATAGTTCCGCTGTAATGGCCGCTTTTCATCCACAGAGGAAGCAGCTTTGCAAGTACGCTGAACAGCAGCCGCCCCTCATCGCTGGATAAGTTGACGCCCCACAGATCCTCTATCAGCTTTATGCGGTAGCGCACGGTGTTTACATGGGTATACAATTTGTCCGCGGTTTTCTGGTAGCTGAACCGGTTGTTGACAAATACCCGAACCGTCATGGCCAGCGTATCCCTCTTCTCCTGATCCATCTGATTCAGCAGTACGTCCATCTCCCCCAGCATCTGATTAACAGGCCACGAGCTTTCCGGATAATCAAACAGACGGTAGATCCCCAGATCCTCATAGCGGCACAGCCGCTCCTCATACTCCAGAAGCTGGGCGATATGGGCCGCGTTTCTGGCCTCAAAAAATGCCGCGGCTGCCTGTGCAATAGGGTAGCGCCGGCTGATTCCCGCCCGGAAGCGCCTTCCGGTCCGGTCAAGGACCCTGAGAATCTTTCTGCCTAAATGGTCTATGTCGTCCGCTGCGGCAAACAGGCGCAGGCAGCCGTCCCGGGCGAAACTAAAGCAGAAATCCCGGGGGAAAGAATGACGCAGGAGATAGGAGAGATAATCCTGTTTCCCGTCGGTTGGTTCCTTTTGGGAGGAGGTTTTAGCCATGACCTCCTGCTCCAGCAGCACAAGAGCGTATCCCGATGGAGGAAACAGCTCCGATTCGTCGGGATTCGGCCCGTCGCCTTTACAGAAGCGGTCTATGGCCCTGTCAATCCTCCGGGATCGCTGTCTGCAGTCATCCATACCGCCGGAGAGGATTGCGGCGTGGTTAAGAAGAAGAAAATCCGTCCAATCGAAGCAGGAACCGGCCTCATGGCTGTCCCTGTTTTTTTGTGCAATGAGGCAAAGCTCTCCAAAGGGCAGCCGGTTCCGATACAGCTGCGCTTTCAGAAGCTTCTGCCTGGAATGGGACGACGTGTACAGGCTTACATAGGAAAAAGCCGGTTTTAAGGGTTCCCTGTGCCAGTAAGCCGGACAGAAGACCGCTTCGTCCAGAACAGGCATGGAGGAGCACACAAAGGTATCCTGACCTGCCATCAGCGCTGCCTGGTATCCGGTCCAGTAAGTCAGTCCGTCCAGAAGAGCCTCCATTCCCCCGGTATAAAACCGATGCTGCAGATCCTCCAGCACCCTGTCCCAGGGTTTAAGGGTTCCGTCCGTCCGTGATGCCGCCAGCCGGTTAAAGGCCTGTATCATGGCAGTCCAGGCGTCCGACGGCGCCGTTCCCAGCACAAGTTTCTGCCTGAGGCAGGCATTTTGCAGCGTTAAGAACCATTCTTCCTCTGACAGGAACGGATCCAGAAGGAAGCCGGCAGCCCCTCTTAAGGCCGTTTCCCTGACACAGGACTCAGGCGCTTCCTCATCCCGGGGCAGTATGGGGCCGCAGATCAGCAGAAGGTCTCCCGGCTTCCACCTATCCGGTGTAAACGAACAGGCGAGAACCAGTCCGGAAGTTCGTTTTCCTTCAACCGGCGAATAAAACCGGCACAATTCAAAATCAGGACATTCAGCCAGCATTTCAAGTTCAAATCTCATTTCTCCCAATACCCCTTTCCTACAAAAAGCGCCTTCCCTTTTTGTAGACTGCTGTGCACATATGTATGCTATAGTTATTTTAAGCATATTTCCATATTTTTGTCAATCATGCTTAAGTATTTTGGCAGTTTTGCTGGGGCGTGGGCCTGAGGCTATCTTATAAGTTCACTGGCACCCGGCAAACCATGTGCGAGGAGGTAATTCTATGGGTGAAAACAAGCAACTTGTCACCATCACGGTAAATGGTGACGTATACCGCCTGAGTGTGGGCGACGGAGTGGGAGAGATCGCTCCGGCCGACACTCTGGCAGAAACGCTGCGGGAGAGGCTTCTTTTGACCGGAACCAAGATTTCCTGTGACGACGGCGCCTGCGGATGCTGTACTGTTATCTTAAACGGGAAACCGGTTCCGTCCTGTACTGTTTTGACCATCGAATGCGACGGGGCGGATATCCGCACCATCGAAGGGCTTGGGGATCCTGCGACAGGCCGTCTGAACCGGGTTCAGCAGGCGTTTGTAGACCACTCCGCATTCCAGTGCGGCTACTGTACCCCCGGTATCATTATGGCTGCGGAAGCGCTGCTGGAGGAGAATCCACACCCGGACGAGGAGGAGATTAAGGAGGCGCTTGCCGGCAACTTCTGCAGATGCATCAGCCACTATCAGGTTTTGGAAGCGGTCAAACAGGCGGCCGGCGAAGGAGGCGAATAAAATGGGAAAAGAATTCAGACATATAGGAAAACCTACTGCCCGCATTGACAGCAGGGCTATTGTAACCGGCGCCGCGGAATATGCCAATGATATCCACATGCACGGAATGCTGTACGGCCGGATCAAGATGAGTCCCCATCCCCATGCCATGATCAAAAAGATCGATGTGTCCAAAGCGCTGGAACTTCCCGGCGTACGGGCTGTTATGACCTACGAAAATGCCTTTGACTGGGTCACGGGCATGCCGGCTCAGAAACGTCTCCTGGACTGTCATGTCCGTTTTGTGGGCGACCCGGTGGCCCTGATTGCCGCCACCACAAACCGCATTGCGGAGGAAGCGGCGGATTTAATCCAGGTGGAATACGAGATCCTGCCCGCTGTCAATGACCTGGATGAGGCTATTGCGGAAGGAGCTCCCCAGCTGTACGATCAGTTTTCCCATAACATTATTGAGCGGGGCTGCCCGCCCTTCAGGAAATCGTTATGGGCGACACGAAAAAGGGATTTGAGGAGTGCGCGGTGGTGGTGGAGGGTTCCTCCCGGTACGACACGATCTCCAACCCTCTTCCGGCAGAGAGCCCGGGGCTTGTCTCCTGGTGGGACGGACCGAACCAGTGCAATATGAAAGGCAGTTTTCAGAGTCCCAATATCCAGAAAATGATCATGCAGATCGCCATGCCCGGGGTCAATGTCCGGGTTATCTCCACCAATGTAGGAGGCAGCTTCGGAAGCAAAAATACAGTGCCCATGGAAGGTCTTTACTGCGCGGCTCTGTCCAAGGCATCCGGCCGCCCCGTAAAGCTGGTGATCTCCAAGGAAGCTCATCTGAGCACATACATGCTCCGTCTGGGCAGCCGCCTGACGGCCAAAATCGGACTGCTTCCTGACGGGACTGTTCACGCTTATGAAGGAACCTGGCTTGTGGGTTCCGGCGTTCACTCCGATTTCGGACAGGGCCAGATAGCCAATGGACTGGGCCGGGCCATGCTTCTGCTTAACAAATGCAAAAACTGGAATTATCAGCCCCACCTGGTGGCTTTAAACCGGTGCAGGTCCGGCGGTATCCGGGGATTCGGAGGTCAGGAATCCTACGCGTCCCTGGTGCCGATTCTGTCCATGGCCATGGCGAAAATGGACCTGGATCCGGTAGAATTCTTTAAGAAAAACATGTGCGGCATTCAAGGAGGTTACTATTGGGTGGAAGGCCACTGGTGGGAAAATCATTTCCTTAGCTATGACGACGTTATGGACCGGGCCGCAGAGCATTTCGGATGGAAAGAAAAATTCCCGGGCTGGCTAAAGCCCTACAAAACAGACGGGAGCAAGCAGTACGGAGCAGGCTGCTGCGTTCACGGAAGCGCAGACTGCGGAATGCTCCACGGCGAGGCATTTGTAAAACTGGACGGCTGGGGAATGGCAAACATCAATGTCTGCATCGCGGAATCCGGCATGGGTCAGCGCTCCGCCGCAGTGAAGATGGCTGCGGAGATCCTGAATCTTCCCATTGAGAAAGTGACCATATCCACTCCGGACAGCCAGGACAACCCGTGGGACTGGGGACTTGCCGGCTCCAGGGGAACGCTGGTTTACGGGCGGATGGTAGGCGAGGCGGCGAGAGACGCCAGACGGCAGCTGATGGACGCGGCCGCCCAGATGCTTCACTGTCCCGCCGAGATGCTGGATACCAGGGACGGTATTATTTTTATGAAAGACAATCCGGAGGTATCGGTTCCCTGGGTTGCAGTACTTGGGCCTATGAATACCGTCACAGGTCACGGTGTGTTTGAGATGGACCACTCCAAACCCTGATTTATGATCGCCTTTGTGGAGGTTGAGGTGGACACGGACACCGGCAATGTAAAGATCGTTCGGGTGGTGGAAGGAACCGATGTGGGACAGGTCATCGACCCATACGCTCTGAAGATGCAGCTGGAGGGCGGCCTTGGAAGCTGCGGAAGCGACAGCGCCATCAATGAGGAAATGGTTCTTGACAAGGATACCGGCAAATTCCTGACCAGCAACCTGGTGGATTTCAAGTGGCGGGTGTTCCCGGATCTTCCGGTCTTTGAGACCCATATTGAGGAGACGTCCAACGATTTGAGCGCTTTCGGCGGAATCGGTGTTGGAGAGATCTCAGGGGCTCCGCTGCCCGGCGCCATTATGATGGCAGTTTCCAATGCCATTGGCATTCAGCTGATGGACTATCCTCTGACACCGGGTAATATCCTGAAAGCATTAGGAAAGGCGAGGTGAGAAGAAATGAAAAATTTTACCCATATTGATGCCGAAACGTTAAACCAGGCGGCAGAACTTCTGTCGGATAAACAGAAACATGCCAGGCTCATTGCCGGCGGGACGGACCTGCTCAGCGTCCTGAAACATAAACTGGAACCGGACTATCCGGATACCATTGTAAACCTGAAAACCGTCCAGGGGCTGGATTACATAGAGGAGGATGAAAAGGGGCTGAAGATCGGGGCCGCCGCAAAGCTTGGAGATATCGCGTCCTCCCCGCTGGTAAAGGAAGGCTACAATGCCCTGGCAGACGCGGCAAAAAGCGTGGCCACGCCTCTTGTGCGCAATCTGGCCACCATCGGAGGCAATCTGTGCCAGGAGGTCCGATGCTGGTATTACCGCTATCCCGACGAGATCGGCGGCAGGATCAAGTGCCTGCGCAAGGGCGGAGATACCTGCAACGCCATGACCGGGGAGAACCGGAACCACTCCGTTTTCGGGGCCAGAAAGGTCAATCTGTCAGGCTGTTCTCAGAACTGTCCGGCCCATGTGGACATTCCGGAGTACTTAACGAAGCTGCGAAGCGGTGATATAGACGGGGCAGCGGCGATCCTGATGGCTTCCAACCCCATTCCGGCAGTCACATCCCGTGTCTGTACCCATTTCTGTCAGATGAACTGCAAACGGAAGGGCTACGACGAGAATGTGAATATCGGAGGCCTGGAGCGGTTTGTGGGCGATTATATCCTGAAAAACAGCAGCCGCTTTATGGCCCCGCCGGATGGGGAGAGCGGGAAAAAGGTCGCCATCGTCGGTTCCGGTCCGGCGGGCCTGACCGCCGCCTATTACCTGAGAAAACAGGGACACAGCGTGCTTATCTACGATAAGATGGAGGAGGCGGGAGGTCTTCTGCGGTACGCGATCCCCGATTACCGTCTGCCGAAAGATATTGTGAGGAAGCTGATAGAGGCGCTGGAGCACATGGGAATCGAGTTTCGCACCGGCGTGGAGATCGGAAAGGATATTCCCGTAAGCGGCCTGGTGAAAGAGTTTGACAGCGTGTTTTTGAATACAGGCGCCTGGAAGCGGCCTCTCATCGGCCTAGACGGGGAGGAGTTCACCACATTCGGGCTGGACTTTCTAATCGAGGTCAACCGGTGGATGGAAGGGAAAATCGGCCGGGACATCATCGTGGTAGGCGGCGGCAACGTGGCTGTGGATGTGGCCATCACAGCCAAACGTATGGGAGCGGCCAGTGTGACGATGGCGTGCCTGGAGGCGGAGGGCGAAATGCCGGCCAGTGAGGAGGAGATCGGACGGGCCAGGGAGGAGGGGATTACCATTCTTCCTTCATGGGGGCCTAAAGAGATTCTCCGGGACGGAAAGGATATTGTGGGCCTGAACCTGAAACGCTGCACATCCGTCTTTGACGAAAAAGGCCGTTTCTCACCGGTTTACGATGAAAACGAGACCAGTACCCTTCACGGCAGTTCCATCCTTATGGCGGTGGGACAGAAGACGGATCTGTCCTTCCTGGGCGAAGATATGGAGCTGGAGGTGAACCGGGGGCTTATCTCCGTGGAGCCGTCCACCATGAAGACCAGTATGGATAAAGTCTTTGCGGTGGGAGATGTGACCACAGGCCCCAAGACCGTGGTAGGCGCCATTGCGGACGGCAAGAAGGCCTCCGTGGCGGTACACAGCTTCATGACGGGAGAACCGGAGGGAGATCCCGCCCATCCTCTGGGCGGACTGATTGCCTTCGACGCCTCAGCAGTCAGCCATTCCCCCTGTGCCAGGCTTACAGAGCGCCCGAAGGAGGAGAGGGGGCTTCATCTGGAGGATTCCTACGGCCTTACTTGGGAGCAGGTACAAGAGGAGGCGAAGCGGTGCTTTAACTGCGGCTGTCTTGCCGTGAACCCGTCGGATGTGGCGGCGGTCCTGATTGCCATGGACGCCGAGATCGAGACCACAGAGAGAAAGGAGACCCTGGAAGCCATGATGAAGGCATCCCATTGCCGGCTGGTGGAGGACGGGGAGATTGTCACCGGAATCCGGATTCCTGCTGCCATGAAGGAGTACCGGGTGGGTTACGATAAGTACCGTGTCCGCGATTCTCATGACTTTGCCGTGGTAAGCGTAGCCTCCGCGTACCATGTGAAGGACGGCATCGTGGAGGATGCCAGGATTGTCTTGGGCGCCGTGGCTCCCATTCCTCTTTCCCAAAACTCCTACAAAATCCAGATTGCCAGAACACTGGTGCGCAATTCACTGTTAAACGCAAAATAAAACAGCGTCACAGTATTCATTCATAACGAGACGGGATACCCGACAGCAGTAATGCCGGGTATCCCGTTTTGTTCAGAGAAAATACACATTCTATTTTAAGTACATTTCAGGAACTCCCCTTATACTCTTTTTCATGAGCGGGAGAGAAGCGCTCTTGGAAAGGAGAAAAGCCAGGTGAGTGAGAACGCCAATGAAAGAGTCTGTTTCCGTCATGAGCTGAAATATCAGATCGGATACCCCCAGTACCTGGAACTGCGAAGCCGCCTGAGAACGGTCATGCATGCAGACGGCCACACAGGTAATGACGGAACGTACCTGATACGGAGCATTTACTTTGACAATTACCGGGATAAGGCCCTCAGGGAGAAGATTGACGGCGTCTCCAGGCGGGAAAAGTTTCGGATACGGTATTATAACGACGACTTCTCCTACATTACCCTGGAGAAGAAGGTGAAGGACAACAGCCTGTGCCGGAAGTATGACGCGGATATTACAGAGGAGGAGTGCCGCCGGATTCTGGACGGAGACCTGGAGTGGATGCGGGGGCACCCGTCGTCCCTGGTGCAGGAGCTGTACGGGAAGATGCGCTTTCAGATGCTGCGGCCCCGGGTGGTGGTATCCTACATAAGGGAGCCGTACATATACAGGGCGGGAAATGTGAGGGTCACCTTTGACTCCTGCATCCGCACGACCCTATACCACAGAAGCTTTCTCGAGGAGAGGACATCGGACATCGGGGTTCTGGAACGTCCGGGGGATATGATACTGGAGGTAAAATTTGATGAGTTTCTGCCGGAGGTGATCCGCTGCCTGATTCAGACAGGAGGCGCAAGGCAGCAGGCATTTTCCAAATACCAGGCGTGCAGGCGGTTCGGATAATGGTGCGGACGGAATATACAGTGAAGTGGGACGTACAAGATAGTTTATCCGGACGGTTTGGGCAGGAGGTCAGAGAGGATAGGAGCCGGTTTCGGCCCGGAGAAGGATAACTTCTCGGAATCTCAATGAATGTGATTCTAACTGAAAATTGACAACTGAATATCGTGCAGGAAAAGAAATTTGAGAAAAATGGACATAAACATT
>JAAWLV010000092.1 GCA_022798105.1 Hungatella sp. | reverse complement strand
CTTTTATGAAAAAAATTTTTTAGATATTTTTTTTGTTAGGGGTAGAAAAAAGCAGATTCCTGATTTTTAACAGAAATCTGCTTAAGTTAATGACATTGCGTGTGAACCGTAATAACCAGATAACCGGTAACTCACAAAAAGGAGGGTTCTATGGGATTTTGGATTTTTATGCTGCTTATGGATTTGATAATTCCACTTACAATGATTGGCTTTGGAAGATATTTTATGAAAAATACTCCAAAAGAAATCAATGCGGTATTTGGATACCGGACTTCCATGTCTATGAAAAATAAAGATACATGGAAGTTTGCTCATAAATACTGCGGAAAAATATGGTATGTCTGCGGATTGATTATATTACCGCTAACAGTATTGTTCTTGCTTCCGGCAATTGGAAAAAGCGCGGATTATGTGGGAACAGCAGGAGGGATTATCTGCGCCGCACAGCTCATTCCTTTAATCGGTTCTATTTTTCCGACCGAAATTGCACTGAGAAAGCTATTTGATAAAAATGGAAAAAAACGATAAATTCCCCGTATTCTCCTTCCCCCCTGTCCGCCAAAAATCCTTCTCTATTTGTTCCCCTTTGCCATTTTCACCGCATATTCTATGGCATTTACCAGGCTCCGTTCACTGGCTGTTCCCATCCCCGCCTGATCAAAGGCTGTCCCGTGATCCACGGAGGTTCTTATTACAGGCAGCCCCAGCGTAATGTTCACCCCCTCCACGGCCTGCCACTTTTCTTCTTCCCTGCTGTACACAAACCCTTTCACCTTAAGGGGGATATGTCCCTGATCGTGATACATTGCGACTACAATATCGTACCATCCTCCCAGAGCCTTGGAAAAAACCGTGTCCGGAGGAACAGGGCCTTCCGCCCGTATCCCCTCTTTTTTTGCTGCCTCAACAGCCGGGATGATTTCGGTAATCTCTTCCCTCCCAAACATGCCGTGCTCTCCGCTGTGGGGATTCAGACCAGCCACCCCTATGGCCGGTCTGGCAATGCCCAGCTCTGCCATAGTCCTATCAGCCAGCCTGATAACCTCCAGAACTCTCTCCTTCTTCACCCTGCTGCACGCTTCCCGGAGAGATACATGGGTGGATATGTGGATCACCCTTAACCCATTATAAACCAGCATCATGGCATAGTGGCCGGCATGTGTTTTTTCCGCGTAAATTTCCGTATGGCCTGAGTAAAAGTGTCCGGCCAGATTGACTGCCTCTTTGCTTATGGCGTTTGTCACGGTGGCGTCAATTTTTCCTGCCAGAGCCAATTCGATCACCTTCTCCACATACCGGAAAGAGGCGTCTCCTGCCTCCCTGCTCATCTGCCCCGGTACAATACGTCCTTTCCCCAGGCCCGTCACCTCCAAAACGTCAATCGTGCCGAAACAGAAGGCTCCGTCCTCCACCCTTTTTATTCCGCGCAGTTTTATATCTGCTCCCATCCTGGAAACAGTTTCCTCCATGATGGCCAAATCTCCTGCAACCACCGGCCTGCACATTTCATATAAGGAAGGCCTAAGCAGTGCTTTTACCGTTATCTCGGGCCCGATGCTTGCCGGGTCTCCCATTGTAATTCCTATAATATTTCTCATATCCTGCCCCTGCCTACACATAACAGGCTGCCGCCCGGGCCGCCAGGGCAATTTTCCCATATTCCATTTCTGACGACAAAACACAGTCCGAACCGATTATAAAATTTTTCGTCCCCATACTATCAATCAGCCCGTGCACCTCCCGCTTTATCCCCTCAAAATCTCCCAGCTTAAGCGCCGGGCTGTCATCATTAATTCCTCCCATACGGATTTTGTCAGGGAAGATGGACGCGGCTTCGGGCAAAGTAACCCCGCTTTCCTTTACCCCCCAGTTTACAATCCTGCAGGGATAGTCGATAAACCGCTTCAAATCCACCTTGGGCTTGCACATATGGAGAATATTGCAGGGGGCCTTTTGCGCCGCCTCTAAAACCTGTTTATCCAAAGGCGCGATATACCTTGCATGTTCCTCATCCGTAAACCCGTCCCGCTCTCCCCCAAACGCCGCATAATAAATCCCGTCCGCCCCGGCTTTTATGCTCTCCTCCGCCAGAATTGCAAGCGACTCGGCAATGGCTTTATAGGCTGACAGTACGCTCTCCGGATTTTCCCGCAGGTGATACAGCTGGGCGTACCTGCCTTTTGATGCATAAGAAAATTGTCCCGTGTGGGCATGAGTCGCAGAAGACACAACCCCGTGAATCGTATTTACAACTACGGCCTCTCCCTTCACGGCATCTATGATCCGTTTTACCATATCAATCTCCTCCCGAATAAACCGAGAGTCTCTTTTGCAGGCCTTCACGTTTCTCCAGTCTCCGGATGCGAATATATTATGTTCATTTGGATAAAGGTACTCATTCATTATTTTAAATAAATCGGTTTCTGTCTCTTTAAAAAATTTAAGATGTTCCTCTACTGACGGCTGTCCATGCCGCTTGTCTTCCGGAAAATGAAGCCAAAATCCCACCGGAGTCCGGTCCACATCCCTGCCTTCTGCCAGTGCCATTATGCGTTCTCGTTTATTCATATGTTCACTCTCATCCTCTCTGTCATCCCCCAAGGAAGACTTCCTTTACTTTTGGATTCTTTAATAATTGTGCCGCCTCTCCCTCCATCATGATCGTGCCCGTCTCCAGCACATACCCGTAATCGGAAATAGAGAGAGCCATTTTTGCATTCTGCTCTACCAGCAGTATGGTAGTTCCCATCTCGTTGATCCGTCTGATCAAACGGAAAATTTCCCTCACAACCATAGGCGCCAGCCCCAGGGACGGCTCATCCAGCATCAAAAGCTCAGGCTTTGACATCAGCGACCTTCCTATAGCCAGCATCTGCTGTTCCCCTCCTGACAGTGTTCCTGCCATCTGATGCTCCCTCTCCTTTAAAATCGGGAACAATTCATATGCCATCTGCAGGGATTCCCCGTTTTTCCCTTTGTCCTTTACGGTTATGGCCCCCAGTTTCAGATTCTCGGTTACCGTCATATAGGGAAAGACCTGCCGCCCCTCCGGTGATAAAATAATCCGCTTTCTGACAATTAAATCAGATGGCTTATTGGTTATATCCTGACCGTCAAAAACAATCCTTCCCCCGCCAGCTTTTATAACTCCGGCAATGGTATTCATGGTCGTGGATTTTCCCGCTCCGTTGGCGCCTATGAGCGTTACAATCTTTCCTCTCTCCACAATCATGTCAATCCCTTTTAAGGCCCGGATATTGCCGTATTTCACTTTCAGATTACTGATTTTAAGGATTTCGTTCATGGTCATACCTCCCGGCCAAGATAAGCATCGATTACATCAGTATTGTTCCTGATTTCATCCGGCGTCCCCGACGCAATCAGCCTTCCCTGGTTCTGTACATAGATCCGGTCGCACAGACTCATGACCAGACGCATGTCATGTTCAATCAAAAGGATCGTATATCCCCGGCCTTTAAGGCTTAATATAAACGTCAACAGTTCATTGGTTTCCTGCTCATTCATCCCGGCCGCCGGCTCGTCCAAAAGCAGAAGCTTTGCCCCCGAAGCCATGGCCCGCACAATTTCCAGACGCCTTTGGGAGCCGTACGCAAGGGAATCCGCCCTGTCATCCGCATGACTTGCCAGCTGTGTCATGGCCAGAAGGCTCATGGCCCTCTCAATGACTTCCTGCTCTTTTTTCTTCTTTCCCGGAAGGTTAAGCATAGCCTGCCAAAGGGAGGACTTTATCTGCCCATGCATCCCTATCTGCACATTGTTGAGAACGCTCAGAGACTGAAACAGCCTTATATTCTGGAACGTCCTGGCGATTCCCCTCCTCGTTATCTCGTAAATCGGTTTTCCGGTTATCTCGTTCCCTTCAAAAAACACCTTCCCCTCAGCAGGCAGATAAACCCCGGTTATCACGTTAAACGTGGTTGACTTCCCCGCTCCGTTTGGACCTATCAGTCCCACAATCTCCCCCTGGTACACATCAATATTTAAATCGGCCACTGCCACCAGGCCGCCGAACTTCTGAGTTACGCCCTCCAGCTTCAGCATCGCTTCCATCATGAATCCTCCTTTGCCTCGGTCTGATTCAGATACCTTTTCTCTGCCTCTGCGTTGGACATTGCATACGATTTTTGAATCCCCAGCATCTGCAAAAACGTCGTTCTTCCCAATATGCCCTGAGGCCTGAAAATCATCATCACCGCTATTACCAGGCCGTAAATCAGCATTCGGAAATTGGACATATCCCGCAAAGCCTCCGGCAGGATTGTCAGCAGAACCGCTCCCAAAATGCTGCCCGGAAGCCCGCCCAGGCCTCCCAGAATCACCATACTTAAAATAGAGGTCGACTGCTCAAAATTAAAGGCAGAAGGATCGATAAACCGCATATAATGGGCGTAAAAAGCGCCAACCATGCCGGTCAGGGCAGAAGAAACCGTGAACACCATAACTTTGTACCGCCGCACATTGATCCCGCAGGCATCCGCGGCAATATCATCCTCCCTTACGGCCATGACAGCTCTGCCGATATAAGAGTTTACAAGATTGTGGAGCAGAAATAAAATAACCGCCAGAAGAAACAGACTGAGAAAATAGTAATCCCTGTTGCTTTTTATCTGGTACCCGAAAATAACGGGTCTTGCTATGCCTGTCATTCCCAATGGCCCTCTTGTCAGGCTCATCCAGTTCAGTTCTGTAAGGCGCACCACCTCACAAAATCCCAGCGTCACAATGGCAAGATAGCTTCCCTTCAGCCGCAAAGACGGCACGCCGATCAACACGCCAAAGGCTCCGGCCACCGCCACCGCACAGAGCATCGTAACCAAAAAGGGCCATCCCATCCTGTCCGACAAAATTGCCGATGTGTACGCTCCGATTCCCAGAAAAGCCGCGTGTCCGAGAGATACCTGCCCCATAAATCCCGTAATCAGATTCAGGCTCATGGCAAGGGAGGAATACATAACACACAAGGTAGCCACCCGAATAAAATATTTATTGGGCATATAAAACGGAAGGGCCCCAATCAGTACAATGAGGAGCAGGCAAATTGCAGCTCTTGCCTCCGGCTTGATGTATTTTTTCATAATCCGCTCCCTCCTATACCTTGTTTACTTTCTTCTGCCCCATCAGGCCGGAAGGCCGGATCAGCAGCACCACTATCAGAACCAGGAATCCCACAGCGTCCTTAAAGCCGGAGCTTATATAGCCGGCAAACAAAGCCTCCAGGATCCCGATGAGAAAGCCGCCTAAAACCGCTCCCGGCAGGCTGCCTATCCCGCCCAGAACCGCCGATGCAAACGTCTTCATCCCGACGGTAAATCCCATCTGCAGGTCAACACTGTAATAGTAGGATCCGAACATGAGGCCGGCTACGGCTGCCAGAGCGCTCCCCGTAAAAAAGGTAAACGTAATAATCCGGTCCGTATTTATCCCCATAAGCTTTGCCGCTCTCGGATTCTGGGCAATAGCCCGCATGCTCATGCCCGCCGGCGTTTTATAAACCAGCACATATGTCAGCGCCATCAATACCAGAGTTAAGGCTACAATTCCAATCTGCATATAGCTGACAACCGCATTTCCTATCCGTATCTGTCCGTTTACAAAGGTCTCTTTAAAGGGAATTGCCTCGGAGCCGAATACCAGCATAATAAAATTTTGAATGAAGGTAGACAGCCCGATGGTGCAGATTAAATAGGACACCCTGGTGGCCCCGCGCCTGCGCATGGGCATCAGGGCAAAACGATCCAGCAAAATACCTGCAGCCCCGCAGCCGCCTATGGCCAAAACCGCAGCCGCAGGAAAGCCGACCCCAAGCCCTGCCAGCGCAGTACAGCCAATGTACCCGCCCAGCATAAAAACCGACATATGCGCAAAGTTTGTCAGTTCCAAAACGGAAAACACCATGGAATACCCCACTGCCACCAGCGCATAAAAGCTGCCTATTGTCAATCCGTTAATCATCTGTTGCAGAAACATTCTGTAACTCCTCTCATTCAGGAGCGGGCACTGTACAGAGTACCGCCCGCTGCCCCTGTCGCTCTATTTAATCAGCTCAAACCCTATCTCATTGCCGCTCTTCCCGTTCCACCTGCAGTAATAGAACTCCCGCTGGAGATTTCTGTCATCCCCCATCTTAAAATATCCGCCCATTCCGTCAAATCCCGCTTTTCCGATTTCGTTCATAGCTTCTGCCAGCTTATCCGGATCCGTAGATTGGCACTTGTCATATGCCTCCAAAAACCAGTTGACGCCGTCATAGGTCCTCATGAGGAAGTGATCGACAGGGCATCCGTACTTCTCCTTAAACATATCGGCCGTCCGGACTACCTTTTCGTTGGACGGATCCACATAAAAGGTCTGAAGGAATACCGCATCTTTTGCCGCATCACCAGCCAGCTCTGCCGTCTCGATCTTGGTCCCCGTGCTGAGAAGCATTTTAATATCATCCATCCCCATATCCTTCATCTGTTTCAAAATCGTGCCTGCTTCCGCATACTGTCCCATATAGAAAATTGCCTCGGCCCCGCTTTCGCGTATCTTCGTCAGCGTGGCCGAAAAATCCTTCGTCTGCCCCTGTACAAACGCCTCGTTGGCAGCCACTTCCATACCCAGGCTCTCGGCTTTTGCCTTATACGCCTCGGCAATGGCAATTCCCCAGTCATTGTTGGAATAGATACCTGCCACCTTTGTACAGTTCCAGGTATCTTTTTCATACTGGGCGGCAACTTCCCCCTCATACGTGTTGGTGTGCGCCAGCCGGTACGTGTAGTCGTACAGACTCACATAATCCGCGTGGGAACATGTAGGCGCCACTGTAAGCATCTTCTCTTCATCTGTTACCTCCGCCATGGCCAGAGCACATGTAGAAGAAAACGGTCCTATAATCGCTGCGTAATCCTCCGCCGCAAGAATCTTATTGGCAATGCTTACAGACTCCTTTGCATCATTTTTATCATCAAATATATCAACCGTCACCTGGATTTGTCCTTTGGCGTTATACGCCTCCACCGCCTCTGTCACGGCCCTCTCAAACTGCTGCCCATACTGGGAATTATCCCCCGTCATAGGACCTACCAGCGCCAGTTTCAAAGTTTCCTTTTCTGTCTGTCCGGTCTCAGACTGACCCTGCCCCTTTATATCCTCCGCCGCAGCGCCTCCCGAGCAGCCTGCCGCACCTGCAGCCACAGATGCTGCCATAATCACAGCAGCCAGCCTGATAATCCAATTATACTTCCTCATCATTCACCCTCTCTTTCTCTCAATTTTCGCAGTGCAAATTTTATGGCATCCTCACTTCCGAAAGCTCCCGCTTTTGTAATTGCCTTCATGCCGTTTAGCCTTCCTCCTATAATCTTTACCATAGGAATTCCAAACATAATCTCTGATTGGATATCCGACCCGGAGGCGCTGATGCTTTTAAGTACCCCGATAGCCGTGTCCCCTCCTGTGACGAATATCCCGCATACCTTTACCTGCCTCAGAATCCGGTCTGTCATTGCTCCCAGCGTCTCCTGCACATACTCACCCAGCCTGCAGGAGGACCAGCCTCTCTCCCGCCCTGCCGCCTCTGCCAGTTCAAGTTCCCCTCGGTCATAAGAAGAACTGCTTAAAAGGATAGTATCTCTTCCTTCTTTCAAATACTCCAGAGCCTCCTCTATATAGCATTCCCCATCTTTTTCCCCTGCTATCAGCTGATGCATCGGGACTTTTACCAGATATGCGCCCGACCTTTCAGCCGCTTTCACCTGCTGTGACGTCACGGAGCTCACACTCCCCACAATCCCCATGGCAGGCAGTGTTTTTTGTTCCAGCTCCATAATCGTGTCTGCCAAAGCGCTGGTGCCCACCCACAGCACCTTCCGCTCTGTCCGCTTCACCTCACGGACAATTTGTTTCAGCTGGTCATTGGTACTGCTGTCGAAAATACAGATTCTGCTGCTTTCTGGCAGCCAGTTCTTTTTCTTAATATCCCCCGCTGTAACCAGCGATATGTTCTCTTCATAAACCCGTCCTAAAAGAACCGCCAGATTATCCTCCTCCACCCCTCTCTTTAAATCACCCGCTATCTCGGTCTGCGTAATTCTTCTCCCGTTTAGCTTCTGTATCCCACCCTCCGTGACCCTTCCCAGATCAGGCAGAGACGGAGCCACCGCAATCAGTTCACTTCCGTATATGCGATCCAGCGCGCGAATCTCCTCAGCAATATTTCCTCTCAAAGTGGAATCAACCTTCTTGATTATATAGGTAAATACATTTAAATCCACCTCCTCAAGAGCCTGCCGCATAACCTCGGCCGCCTTTTCCCCTTCCAGATATCGGCTTTCCGTATCAATGACCAGAGACTCATGATTCAGCTGTTTTCTCTGTTTTACAAAAACAACCTCCGTTGCATATCCTCTCCGCTTTAATTGTACGCCTGTATCGTTTGCCCCGGTAAAATCATCGGCAATAATCAGATATTTTCCGCCATACACCTTATCACCTCAATCTACATTATTTCCAGATAGATCTTTGCAGCCGCCTCAGCAGATATATCTCTTCGGTTGTTATCCAGAAGCCTGCGGACGCTTAAACTGGCATCGACAAGACTGTCCAAATCCCCTTTTCCTATTCCGTATGCAGACAGATGTTCAGGTATCTCAAGCCTCCTGATTATTTCCGCCAGCCATCGAAGCACTTCTGCCGATTTCTCCGTCTCCATCTCTGCCCGTCCTCCTTCCCACAATCTGTCGTAAACGTTTGCCAAAAGCGGCCTGATACATGGTTCGTTATAATTCATAACAGGGCCTAAAAGCATGGCGTTGGCTGTACCGTGGGGAATATGGTATCTGCCTCCCAGCGGATAACTTAAAGCGTGTACGGCTGTTGTTCCGGAAGCTGTAATGGCAACCCCGCCGTAAAAGGCTGCCAGAAGCATGGCCTGCTTAGCCTCCTGGGCATCCTGATCCTCACATGCCTGCACAAGATTCCCATGGATTAATTTTAAAGCCTCCAGGGCATACAGATCGGAGAACGGGGTTGCCTTTTTTGATGTATAGCACTCTAAGGCGTGGGCCAGAGCGTCAATCCCTGAAGCGGCAGCCACATGTTTGGGAAGGCTCTTTAACATGGCGCCATCCAAAATCACTCCGTCCGCGATCATCTCCTCATTGACGATCCCCACTTTTAATGCCTTTTCTGGAACTGCCACGATGCTGTTGGGAGTGGCCTCTGCCCCCGTTCCGGCAGTCGTGGGTATCATAATGGTTTTTATCCTCTTTTCGCCCGCAGACGGCCTGTCTAAAAGCTCCTTAACCGAAACCGTCTTATGGGATAGTATGGAAACCAGCTTGGCCGTATCCATAACGCTCCCGCCGCCTACAGCCACAATTCCCTCTGCCTCCAGGGCAAAAAATTCATCGGCCGCTTCCTGAACCTCCAGATAGCTTGGCTCTGCCGGGATATTATCTATGACAGACACCTCTGTTCCCTGTCCCCTAAGCGTCACCAGTACCTCTTCCAGAAGCCCTGCATCCCTCACTCCCCTGTCTGTAAAAACTGCCAGTCTTTTAATTCCCCACAGGCGAAACAGCTCCAGCTTCTTCATCCCTCCCCTTCCCGCAAATACATTTTGCGGCATCTTTAAACAATAAATATGTATCCCTCCTTGTAATTGTTTATTTTTGAAACATTTTCATTTTTATTTTCCTCTTGTTACTATTATACATGTTATACATATGATTTCAATTATTTTTTGTGCAATTTATGTTTTATTTTGAAACATTTTTATATTATCTTGTTTTAATAGACAAAGTAGTTCTTTTATGATACATTTATACAGAGAGGAGGAATCGAATTTGGAACAGCCAAAAAAACGTATTTTGGGAATTGCACCTTATGAAAGTTTAAAGTCTGTTATGACTCGTCTTGCTGACGAGAGAGATGATATTGAAGCCGCTGTTTTTGTAGGCGATCTGGAAGAAGGTGTAAAAATTGTCCGGGAATATCAGGGACAGTTTGACGCAATTGTCTCAAGAGGCGGCACCGCCCAGAGAATCCGGCAGATAACTTCTCTGCCTGTAATTGATATTTCCCTGTCTGTGTACGATGTTTTAAGAGCCATACGTCTGGCCGACGGCCACAACAACGGAAACCTTGCTCTGGTAGGGTTCCCCGTTATGACCTGCGCAGCCCGGACATTATGCACCCTGCTGCAGTGTGAAATGGATATCTACACGATTCACAGCGAAACCGAGGCTCATGAAACCATGATAGACTTGAAATCCAAGGGTTGTAAAGTTGTCTTATGTGATATGGTCTCCAACACCACTGCCATGAGGATAGGCCTCCATCCCATCTTGATCACCTCCGGCGATGAAAGTATTCAAAATGCTTACGATCAGGCAGTCAGGCTCTGCCAAACCCACGGACGCCTTCTTCAGGAGATCCATGTCCTCAAACAAGTTCTCAAAGAAGAGGCGGAACTGACCATCATTATGAACGAATCAGGGGAAATCATCAGTTCTCTTGCCTCACAGGGAGATATCGGCAATTTTCTTCCGGTTCTTCTCAGAGAACTCTCCCTCTCTCTTAAAAGCAACAGCAGGAAATTTTATATGAATGCCGGTGACAGCCTTTACTGCGTCCGATCCCACCGGATTCTTTATGAAAACAAATCCTTTGTCTCCTTCTGCCTTTCCCAGAGCTTTGCACCGGTTACAGGCAGCAAATACGGTATATGCTTTTCCAATCTTCATGAGATGGAATATAAAGTTTTAAACAGCATTTATAACCTGACTGCCCAATTTTCCACTCTGTCGGATATGGCAAAGCAATTATGCCGCAGTATGGCGCCAATTATGATTACAGGTGAGGAGGGAACCGGCAAACACCATGCAGCCGCATTTTTCTATATCAACAGCGCCTGCCAGAGCCGCCCGTTTATAACCGTTGACTGTGCTTCCATGAATGAAAAAAACTGGAATTTTTTTATAAACCACCACGACTCCCCCCTCAGCGACAACGGCAATACCCTGTTTATCAGCCATTTAAACGAACTTTCGGGAGAACGTCAGGCACAGCTTTTAGCTCTTATTCTGGATACCGGCCTGTGCCTGCGCAATCGTTTAATTTTCTCTTACACAGCGCCCTATCAGACGGCTTTCTCCCACGAAGTCACAGCCTACGTCTTACAGCTTGGCTGCATTGCGGTGGAATTAATGCCTCTGCGTCTGGTTTGCGATGAGATCCCCGACATATGCAGCCTGTACCTAAGTACCCTGAACTTTGAATTCGGAAAGCAGATTGTCGGTATTGAGCCAAGCGCCATGGAACTTCTGCAATCATGCCGGTGGCCATATAACCACGCCCAGCTCAAACAGCTGCTGCGGCAGTCTGTGCTGGTCAGCCAGGGCCCCTACATAACGCAAAAAGATATCCGGAATTTTCTCAGCTGCGTGAAACCGCAGCCATCCGGGCAAAACACACTGGCGCATTTAGATTTAAGCCAGAGCCTGGAAGAAATAACCCGGGATGTTATCAGGGCCGTTCTGAAAAAGAATGGGGGAAATCAATCTAAAACCGCAAAAGAACTTGGCATTGGAAGGACTACCCTGTGGAGATATCTGAACCAGGACACTGAGGTCCGCGCCACAGCCGGTCCCCCCGCTGATGAGCCTTAGGCTCTTAAGAACGATTCTTGCGCAAAATGGGTAAGTAATGAAATTGCTGTATTGTTGAGTGAGTAAAGTTGGGGCGGATTTGGTCGTGGGGCCAGGGAGGGAAGGCAGGCTGTGTGCCAGGCGGGTGAATATATGCCGTGGAGATGAGACCAGGAAAACAGGAGGGCCTCA
>JAAWLV010000091.1 GCA_022798105.1 Hungatella sp. | reverse complement strand
AGATGAGACCAGGAAAACAGGAGGGCCTCACCCCGAGTGTTTTCCGCTTTGGGCTCATCGGAGCGTCTGGCATATCTGAACCCGGTCGGCACACAGCCTGCCTCCCCTCGCTGGCCCCACGACAATCCCCGCCCCAACGTTACTCACTCAACAATACAGCAATTCCATCATTTTGCCATTTTACGCAAGAAATCGTTCTTAAAGGTCTAAAGTTATTGGGAATCCGGTTCTTCCTCAAAGGAGATCAGGTCTCCCGGCTGGCAGTTTAAGGCCCGGCACAGGGCTTCCAGGGTAGAGAAACGGATGGCTTTTGCCTTGTTGTTTTTCAGGATGGACAGGTTGGCCATGGTGATGTCCACCTGTTTGGACAGATCGGTCAGACCGATTTTCCGCTGGGCCATGACCACGTCCAGGTTGATGATAATACCCATAAGTTTCCTCCTTAGATGGTCAGGTCATTTTCTTTCTTGTACTGGACGGCTTTGGCAAATACCTGGCTTAGGACAATGCTGAAAAGGCCGGCGATGAAAAATACAATGATAATAAACACGGTGGCCGGCGTGGGGGAAAACGGGAGCCGCATGACGGACAGCAGGGAGATGAGAAAGCTGTACCTGGCCATCTTTTTTAGGGAGACGGTGTTGGCGTCCACAAAGGCGTCATCTGCCAGAACCGTATCAAACATGCGCCGCAGCTGCCAGATGATCAGGAGGCACAGGACGCCGGATGCCATGTAAAGAACGGTCAGGGGCAGGTAGTAGGCGGAAAAGGCTTTGATGTAGCGGCCCACCCGGCAGAATACGGCCGGAATGGCCCCGGTCATAAGAATGCCGGATAGGAACATAAAGTCCAGAAGGCGTTTTGTGAAGAGGACAGGACGCTGGGTCATGGAAGGTGCTCCTTTCTCATAGGGGATATTGGTTTCATAATCATCATGATTTACAAAGAGAGTGTACCACTGCGCTTATCAAAAATCAATATATATTTATCGAAAATCAATAAATATTAAGAAAATATAAAATGATTTCCTCGGTATTGCATTTCTTCAGTCCGTTTCCTATAATAGATAGCAGGCTAATGATTAGCTAGCAAATTGGGGTGTATGAGCAGCGGATGTGGTGTTTCGGATGGATTCGGCGTGAGGAAAGGCGGCGGATAATATGAGGAAGAGGCTTGATACAAAAGAGGGGTGTCTGGTGATGAAGTATATACAGACTGCCAGGATGCACAGGAAGGTGCTGGAGCAGGGCTTAAGTTCCACCGGGGTTTACAGGAGCCAGCATCATCTTTTGATGTTTGTGGCGGATCATCCCCAGGTTTCCCAGAAGGAGCTGGCCAGGCTTCATGGAGTGTCCACGGCGACCATCGCCGTTTCCCTGAAGAAGCTGGAGCAGGGGGGATATATTGAACGGAAGGTGGATGTGAAGGACAACCGGTATAACCAGATCTGCATTACGGCCAAGGGGATGGCAGCAGTGGAGAGGAGCGCGGCCATTTTTGAAGATCTGGAGAAGCGCATGTTTCAGGGGTTTTCCGCGGAGGATTTTGAGAAGCTGGAGGAGCTTTTGGATCGGCTGTACGGGAATCTGGAGGCCTGCGCAGCCGGGGTTACGGGGAATTCGGGGACAGTGACGGGGCAGAGTCAGGAAGGCAGAAGCTTTTGAGAGGGCAGGAAGGAGAGAAGTTGCAGATGAAGAGGTATATGAAGTATATAAGGCCTTACGGGGCGGCGTTTATTCTGGCGCCTTTGTGTATGCTGACGGAGGTGTTTGGGGAGATCATGCTTCCCAAGCTGATGTCCATGATCGTCAATAACGGGGTGCCTGAAAGGGATATGTCCTACATCGCGGCCATTGGGGCGGTGATGGTGGTGACGGCGGTGTTTATGGCTGTGGGAGGCATCGGCGGAGCTTACTTTTCGTCCAAGGCATCCATCTGTTTTACAAGCGATCTGCGGCAGGATTTGTTTGACAAGGTGCAGGATTTTTCTTTTAAAAATATTGACGAGTACAGCACCGGGTCGCTGGTGACAAGGCTGACCAATGACATCCAGCAGGTGCAGCAGGTGACCATGATGGGGCTCAGGATGATGTTTCGGGCTCCGGGAATGCTTTTGGGGGCGCTGATCATGGCTTTTATCATGAACGGGAAGCTTGCGCTGGTGATCCTGGCTGTGATCCCGTTTTTGCTGGGAGCCATTATCCTTATTTTGAAGACGGCGTTTCCCAGGTTTACAGTGATGCAGAAGAAGCTGGACCGGCTTAACTCCGGGATTCAGGAGGCTTTGACCAATGTGCGGGTTATTAAGTCGTTTGTCCGGGAGGATTATGAAGAGGAGAAGTTTAAGGCCATGAACCGGGAGTTAAAGGACAGCGGCCTTAAGGCGCTGAACATTGTTATTATGACCATGCCTGTGATGATGCTTGCCATGAACGTGACGACGCTGGCAGTTGTCTGGTATGGAGGGAATATCATTATCGCCGGGAATATGCAGGTGGGGGATCTGACGGCATTTACCACCTATATCATCCAGATACTGATGTCGCTGATGATGCTTTCCATGGTATTTCTTCAGAGTTCCAGGGCCATGGCTTCCGTTAAGAGGATTAATGAGGTGATGGATACAAGGATCGATCTGACCGATGAAAGCGCTTCTGAAAAGGAACTGAAAGTGAGACAGGGGAAGGTGGAGTTTCGGGATGTGTCTTTCTGCTACCACGAGGAGGCGGATGAGAAGGTGTTGGAACACATCAGTTTTACGGCTTTTCCCGGACAGACCGTGGGTATTATCGGGGCTACGGGAAGCGGAAAGACGACGCTGGTGCAGCTGATCCCCAGACTTTACGATGTGAGCGGAGGGAGCGTTTTCGTGGACGGCGTGGATGTGAGGGAGTACTCCCTGAAAAATCTGCGGGAGGGCGTGGGCATGGTCCTGCAGAAGAACGTGCTGTTTTCCGGGACTATCGAGGAGAATCTTAGGTGGGGCAATGAGAACGCGTCTGAGGAAGAGATACGGCAGGCGGCCGAGAGCGCCCAGGCTCACGGGTTTGTCAGTGCCTTTGGGGATGGGTACAGTATGGATCTGGGGCAGGGCGGCGTCAATGTGTCCGGAGGGCAGAAGCAGAGGCTGTGTATCGCCAGGGCGCTGCTGAAAAAGCCTAAGATCCTGATTCTGGACGACAGCACCAGCGCGGTGGATACGGCTACAGAGGCACGGATACGCCAGTGTTTTGCATCGGATCTGAAGGATACCACGAAGATTATTATTGCTCAGAGGATCGGGTCCGTGGAGGAGGCGGATCAGATTCTGGTGCTGGATGACGGGAAGATCATCGGGATGGGAAGCCACAGAGAACTGATGGAGCACTGCCAGGCTTACCAGGAGATTTACTATTCCCAGAGAGACCGTGAGAGGGAGGAGGGCGTGTCATGAGAGGTGCAAAAGGAGATCATACGGGAAACTCTGCCGCAGAAAGGGACAGGGCGGAGCGGTTAAAACGGCGGTATGGGAGAGCGGTGCCCCGGGCAAGAGGGCCTATGGGGCCGGGAGGCCATGGCCCCGGCGGGCCGGGAAGACCCAGAGCCATGGCAAAAGGGGCTCCCAAAAACAGCAGGGCCACGGTGAAAAGGCTTTTGTCCTACCTGAATCAGGATAAGGCGAAGATGACCCTGGCATTTATCTGCGTCATCATCAATACGGCGGCTTCCCTGGCCGGTTCTTATATGCTGCGGCCTATTATCAACCGGTATATTGTGCCTGTGGACGGCACCAGAGGGGACGGGGCAGGGCTGGCAAGGGCCCTTATGGTCATGGCTGCCGTGTACCTGGCCGGGGTATTGGCCAGCTATGCCCAGGCAAAGGTGATGCTGACGGTGGCGCAGAACGCTCTGCAGAAAATCCGGAACGACTTGTTTACGAAGATGCAGGCTCTTCCGGTGCGTTTTTACGATACCAACAACAACGGGGATCTGATGAGCCGGTTTACCAACGACGTTGACACGGTGGGGCAGATGCTGTCCAACACGCTGGTACAGCTGTTTGCCGGGGCTTTGAGCATCATCGGCACCCTGGGGCTTATGGTGTACACGAATATTTATCTGACGGTTATCACGGTTGTGATGGTTCCGGTGATGATGAAGGCAGGAGGAGCAGTGGCCCGGCGGAGCCAGAAATACTTCAGCGCCCAGCAGGCTTCCCTGGGAGCGGTCAACGGCTATGTGGAGGAGACGGTGACCGGACAGAAGGTGGTGAAGGTCTTCTGCCATGAGGATACGGCCAGGGAGGAGTTTGCTATTTTGAACCGGGATCTGCAGGATAATCAGATCAAAGCCCAGTTTTTCGGCGGCATCATGGGGCCGGTTATGGGGAATTTAAGCCAGGTTAATTACGCTTTGACGGCGTGTATCGGCGGGATCCTGTGCATCTGGAAGAATTTCGATGTAGGGGGTCTGACGGTGTTTTTGAATTTTTCCAGGCAGTTTGCCCGGCCTATCAATGAGATCTCCATGCAGGTGAGCAATGTGTTTTCGGCTCTGGCCGGGGCGGAGCGGGTGTTTGCGGTGATGGATGAGACGCCGGAGGAGGCGGATGATGAGGACGCTGCGGTCCTTGACTCCATGGAAGGCCATGTGGTCCTGGACGGGGTGACCTTTGGATATAATCCGGATAAGGTTATTTTAAGGGATATCAGCCTGTACGCCAAGCCGGGGCAGAAGATTGCCTTTGTGGGTTCCACAGGGGCCGGGAAGACGACCATCACCAATCTGCTGAACCGGTTTTACGATATTCAGGCCGGGAGCATTACCATCGACGGGGTGGATATCCGGCACCTGAAACGGGGGGATCTTAGAAAAAATATTGCCATGGTGCTCCAGGATACCCACCTGTTTACGGGGACCGTGCGGGAGAATATCCGCTACGGAAGGCTGGATGCCACGGACGAGGAGGTGGTGCAGGCGGCAAAGACGGCCAGCGCCCACTCATTTATCATGCGCCTTCCAAAAGGGTATGATACGATGTTAGAGGGGGACGGAGCCAATTTAAGCCAGGGGCAGAGGCAGCTTCTCAATATCGCCAGGGCGGCGGTGTCCAAAGCCCCTATCCTGATATTGGATGAGGCCACCAGCTCGGTGGATACCAGGACGGAGAAGCATATTGAACACGGCATGGACCGGCTTATGGCCAACCGCACCACCTTTGTCATCGCCCACAGGCTGTCCACGGTGCGCAACGCCAACGCCATTATGGTCCTGGAGCAGGGAGAGATCATGGAGAGAGGGGATCATGAGGAACTGCTGGAGTTAAAGGGCAGGTATTACGAATTGTATACAGGGCTGAAAGAGCTGGAATGACAGAATGATAAAAAGAGAAGAGGGAAGCAGGGCGGCCGGGATCCACAGAGAATGAAGTCTGCTGTCAGGTGGGCCGCAGTGAGTAAAGTCCGGGGGATTGGCCGGGACTGGGCTTTGTAAACATGTAAAAGCAGGCGGGAGACGAGAAAGAGGTCTCCTGGCTGCTTTTACGTGTTTTAGAGGAAAGGTATTGCAATCAAAGCGGTTTCTACTAAAAGGCTCTGCCTGTAAACACTGCCACAGACCTGGGCCGCATGATAAAGTCGTTGTCAATCCGCGTTTCCTGTCCTTTCGGGTAGGTATAGCGCCCCTGTCCGTCGCCGTAGGTGTTGACGCTCAGATACCAGGCTCCCCGGTGATGAAGGTCGGGCAGGGTGATGGCCACGTCCTCCCAGTGGGCGTTGATGCAGACGTACACCAGATCGTCCTTGCCCTTTTTCCGGTCGTAGCCGGCAAAACTGACGGCAAAGGTTTTGGCATTTTCCGGAAGATCCTTTATGCTTGCGTCAGTGCTGTGGCTGCGCAGGGATTCCATGCCGCAGATGGCATCGGGGAGTTTCCGGCGGATAACCGTGTGCTCGTGGCGGTAATGGATCATAAAGCGGAAAAATTCAAACAGTTCCCGGTTCTTTTCCAGATAGCTCCAGTCCAGCCAGGAGATCTCGTTGTCCTGGCAGTAGCTGTTGTTGTTGCCGTACTGGGTGTTGCCGAATTCGTCGCCGGCAAGGAACATGGGGGTTCCCCGGCTGCACATGAGAACGGCGCAGGCATTGCGTATCATGCGCATACGCAGCTTGTTGACAGCCGGGTGATCCGTGGGGCCTTCGATACCGCAGTTCCAGCTGCGGTTATCGTCGGCGCCGTCGGTGTTGTCCCAGCCGTTGGCCTCATTATGCTTGTGGTTGTAAGCGTAAAGGTCATACATAGTAAAACCGTCGTGGCAGGTGATGAAGTTGATGCAGGAGTTGTAGCCTGCGTAGCCGCCCTTGTAGTCCGTAAAGAATCCTCCGTACAGGTCGCTGGAGCCGGAAATGCTCCAGGCGGCGTGCCAGGATTCCCAGAATTCCCCTTTTAAGAAGGAGCGGATACTGTCCCGGTACCTGCCGTTCCACTCTGCCCACCGCTTGTTGGCGGGAAAGCTGCCTACCTGGTACATGCCCCCTGCGTCCCATGCCTCGGCGATAAGCTTTACATTGCTAAGGAGCGGGTCGTAGGCCAGGCTTTTGAGGAGAGGCGGGTTGTTCATGGGGGAGCCGTCCTCGTTTCTCCCCAGGATGCTGGCCAGATCAAAGCGGAACCCGTCGATGCGGAAATTGATGGTCCAGTACCGCAGGCACTCCAGGATCATCTGCTGGACGATGGGATGGTTGCAGTTTAAGGTGTTGCCGCAGCCGCTGAAATTGTAGTAGTTGCCGTCAGGGGTCAGCATGTAGTACATCTTGTTGTCAATACCTTTGAAGCAGAAGGAGGGCCCCAGTTCGTTGCCCTCGGCGGTGTGGTTGAACACCACGTCAAGGATGACCTCGATGTCATTGTCGTGGAGGGTCTTAATAAGGTTTTTCAGCTCCGTGCCTTCCTTGTTGTACTCCGCAGAGGCGGCGTAGCTGGCGTTGGGGGCGAAGAAGCTGACGGTGTTGTAGCCCCAGTAGTCGAGAAGCTTCCTGCCGTCGATCTCCCGGGAGTTCATATTTTCATCAAACTCAAAGACCGGCATCAGCTCCACGGCGTTGATGCCCAGCTCTTTTAAGTAGGGAATCTTTTCCTTCAGGCCGTTAAATGTGCCGGGATTTGCAACACCTGAAGTATGATGGCGGGTAAACCCCCTTACGTGGAGTTCGTAGATGACCAGGTCGCACATCTCCTTTGAAGACTGGGGCATGTCCCCCCAGTCGAAGATGTCCCGGATCACTTTGGCGTGATAGTTTTTCTTTTTCTTGTTCCCCCAGGAGTCCTGGCCGGTGACAGCCACCGCGTAAGGGTCAAGGAGCACGTTCCTCCTGTCGAAGATCATGCCCTCCTCCGGGGCGTAGGGGCCGTCGATGCGGTAGGCGTACTCAAAGGTTTCAATATCCAGATCAAAGACGATCATGGAGTACACGTCCCCGATCTTGTAGGATTCGGGGAAGGGCAGGACGGCGAAGGGCTCCTCTTCATCCCGGCCGAACAAAAGAAGCTCGCAGGATGTGCCGTTGTGGGTATGGATGGTAAAGTTTACTCCGTTGGGGAGAGCCATGGCCCCGTTTACGTCAAAAAGGCCGGGACGCACGGAAAAGCCGGCGATCTCCCCCATGGGGGTAAACGAAATAGGATGATCCAAAAGGTATTTCTGTGTGTAAGGTATCAAAAAGGTTCCTCCAGTCTGTGGTAATATACTTGCCGGATACGGGCCGGCCGTCATGGGTTTATTATAGGGGGTTTGGGCGGCGGAGTCAAATAGTATTTAGACGGTTTTAAACGGGCGCGTGCGGTTACGCTTACAGGGGAGTTCCTGTGAACCAACATCATGACATTGCCTGTGAACAGTAACAAGGTTTGGTCCGAAAATTATAAAGGGGAAGGCTAACCCTTGACCGTTAACGGTAAAAATGGTATAATAAGGGCAATTTAAATGAGAGACAGGAGGGAAGGGGTATGATGAATCTGGAGAAGATGAAGCAGAGGAAAAAAGATTTGCATCTGACCAATCAGGAGCTGTCAGAGCGGTCGGGGGTGCCTTTGGGGACCATCAACAAGATATTCAGCGGAGCTACCAAGTCGCCTAAGTACACCACCCTGCTGGCTCTGGAGACGGTGCTGGGAATGTATTTTTACCAGGATGAGGACGGACCTTACGTGAGCATGGTGAGGGAGGAGGCCGCCCGGTACGGGGCGGAGTACACGGCGGCGGATTATTATGCGCTTCCGGAGAAGGTGCGGGCGGAGCTGATCGACGGGCAGTTCTACTATATGGCGGCGCCGGGGCGGATCCACCAGGAGATTCTGGGGGAATTATACTACTGTGTGAAGGATTATATACGAAAAAAGAAAGGGACATGCCGGGTCTATGCGGCGCCCTTTGACGTGCGGCTGGATGAGGATGACAAGACCGTGGTGCAGCCGGATCTGTCCGTCGTGTGCAGGAGGGAGCTTCTGGACGACAGGGGGATGAAGGGGGCGCCGGATTTCGTGGCGGAGGTCGTCTCCGAAAGTACGGGGAAGAAGGACTACACCCTGAAGCTGCGCAAGTACTGGAACGCGGGAGTCCGGGAGTACTGGGTCGTTGACCCTCTGAAGGAGAAGATTGTCACCTACCAGTTTCAGGGGGAGGAGATGGATATGAAGATATACGGGTTTCAGGACAGGGTGCCTGTGGGGATCTTTGAGGATCTGGCCGTTGATTTCGGGGGATTTGAGATTTAGGGGAGTTTTCGGATGCTGTACGATAAGGACATCAGGGAGCCGCTGTTTGAGTTTCTGGAGGAGCGGTACGGGAAGGTAAGGATATTGGAGGAGAAGCAGATGGGGCGGTCCCGGGCGGATGCGGTCATGGTCCTGGAGGACGCCCTGGCAGGCATCGAGATCAAGAGCGATGCGGACACCTACGCGAGGCTTAGGCGGCAGGTGAAGGATTACAACCGGTTTTTTGATTTTAATTTTGTGGTGGCCGGGTCCACCCACGGCGGGCATATTAAGGAGCATGTGCCGGAGTGGTGGGGGATTATCACCGTGGAGCAGTTGGGCAGCCAGGTGGATTTTTATGTGCTGAGGGAGGCTAAGGAAAACCCGGAGGTGGACTGGAAGGGGAAGCTGGGCTTTCTGTGGAGGCCGGAGCTGGCCCGCATCCAGGATGCCAACAGGATGCCAAAGTACCGGGATAAGGGAAAGCGGTTCGTCATAGAGAAGATTTTAGAGAGGGTTCCAAAGGAGATCCTGGGACGGCAGATCAGCGAGGAATTGTTTGAGCGGGATTATACGGAGATTGAAGATGAGATACGGGAGTACCGGCGGGGACGGCGGTGAGGCTCTGGGGATCGGACTGAGTATGGGAAGGAAAGCAGGAGACTGTCGGGAGAAACGCAGAACGCCGGGACGGGCGTGAAGGAAGGGTGGAGAGATGAGGAACGGTTGGGATGAACGGAAAGCGGACAGAATAGGGAAAGTAAGGGAGTATGTAGACGGGGTTATAGGCAGGATACCGGACAGGGAGATACAGAAGGAGGCTTTCGTCCATCTCTACGGCGTGTCCCAGGCCTGCGGGCTTATCGCCATGAAGCGGGGGGAGGATGCGGAGCTGGCCGTCATAGCCGGGATGCTCCACGATATCTGGAGGTATTCCAGGATGGAGTCCAGGGACCACGCCCACAAGGGGGCAGGCCTTGTGAGGGATATCCTCATACCTATGGGACTTTTTGAGGAGTGGGAGGTGGAGAAGATCTGCCACGCGGTGTATCATCACAGCGGGAAGGGAATCTGCCAGGAACCTTTCGATGAAGTGCTGAAAGACGGGGATGTGTTTGAGCACTGCATGTTTGACCCCACACAGGAGCCTAAGGCAAAAGAATTTGCAAGGTTTCTGCGTCTGCGGGCGGAGTTTGGGCTGGGGGACGGCGAGGGGGATAGGAGACGGTGAATAAACGTTCTTGGACTGGGCAGCCGGAAGGCAGCTGAAGGATGAGGACAGGAACAGAATAAAGGAAGCAGGGTAAGGAGGCAGGACGTGTCTTTAGTAATTTATTTAGAGGGAGAGAGGCTTCCGGAGGATAAGAGGCTGATCCGTGATGTGGAGACGTGGTTTGTATATCCGAAGACAGAGGATACCGCCATTGATGTTATTTTAGAGAATGTTGAGGGCGGCAGATTTTATGATGACACATATTTTACAGACCGGTTTGGAGGGAATCTGTATTGGGAGTATCTGTCAACAGGAGCCAAGGCGGCAGTTCTTGCCCACTTAAAACCGGATTATGTGGTGGATTTTCTGGAGGCGGGAGACAATGTGCTGGAGTGTATGGTTGTCAACCGGATAGACGGAAACATACTGATAGATTCGTTGTCAAGAATTTATGGACTGCCCTGCTATGACGCAGAGATTGATATAACCTACAGGGGGGTACGATATAACCGGATTTTAAGCTTTAAGAAAAGTATAGAGGTGTGATCTTGTTTAAGACAGAGGATATTGAGATAGACGTTGATCTATCCCCGGGCATTTATTACCTTGATTCGGATTCGGCCGTTGGAAAAACGAGATTGCTTAAGCTGGCTGTGAAGCTTAAAGATATGGGATATCCTGTGTCCAGATATACCTACAGTGATCATAAAAAGGGAGTGCCTGTTTCGATTATGGAGGACAGTGACAGACTGATCGTGATTGACCAGTATGATATGTATCCCGGGGAATTGAATGAGCGGTTGCTGCAGTTAAAAGACAGTGCGGTAATTTTGGTTGACTGCAAGCGGAAGTATGCAGGATTAAAGGGGAATATCAGAGGTGGGGCGGAAGTCATTATGGAGTCGGCGATGAAGATAAAAGTAGAAGGATTTGAGTACGAATGATGAGGTATGTATTTGAGGACTGTGAGACGGAGATATTGCCCCAGTTTTTTATGAAATTTTACGGTGATGATGTAAAAAATGACTGCATATGGTGCGGAGGGAACGGAGCCGTATGATCTAGATATAGCAGTGCCGGACAGAGAGATCAACAGAGGGCTGGTATATTTTACGGAGGATACATTTGGAGACAGGATACAGGACAAATGGTTGAAATTTGTTGGGGAATATGAAGTGTTTCCGAAGATTCCGAAAGATGTGTGTGTGTCTGAGGGAATGATTGTTCCTGTATCTGTAAATGTGGAGGAGATTTTAAATATTCATAAAAAGATAGTTGAGCGCTGCAACTATTGGTTGGATTCTGCAGATACGAAAGTTGAGAAAAGATTAAAACAGATTGAGATTCAGTGGTTTAAATAAGGAGGACCATACACAGCCATGACAAAAGAAGAATTAGCTTTGGAGATCATCAGACGTTTGAAAAAAGAGTACCCTATAGCGGATTGTACCCTGGACTATGACCAGGCGTGGAAGCTTTTGGTCAGCGTGCGGCTGGCGGCGCAGTGTACGGATGCCAGGGTCAATGTGGTGGTGGAGGATCTGTATAAAAAGTTTCCGGACGTAGGCGCCCTTGCGGATGCCGCGGTGGAGGAGATCGAGAAGATCGTCAAGCCCTGCGGTCTGGGACACAGCAAGGCCAGGGATATAAACGCCTGTATGAAGATCCTGCGGGATGAGTACGAATGCAGGGTGCCGGATGATTTTGACGCCCTTTTGAAACTGCCGGGAGTGGGGAGGAAGAGCGCCAACCTTATTATGGGGGACGTGTTCGGCAAGCCTGCCATTGTGACGGATACCCACTGTATCCGTCTGGTTAACCGCATGGGGTTGGTGGATGATATAAGGGAGCCTAAGAAGGTGGAGATGGCTCTGTGGAAGCTGGTGCCGCCTGAGGAGGGAAGCGATTTCTGCCACAGGCTGGTGTACCACGGGCGGGATGTGTGTACGGCAAGGACCAGGCCCTGCTGCGACAGGTGCTGCCTTAAGGACATCTGCGGGAGACATGGGGTGGAAGATTAGACCCTTAAGAACGATTTCTTGCGCAGAATGGGGAAATAATGAAATTGCTGT
>JAAWLV010000090.1 GCA_022798105.1 Hungatella sp. | reverse complement strand
TGATAACCATCTTTTTTGCTTCATCTTCTTTCCTCTCCCTTATATGATAATATATTTCCGGAGTCTGCATCCTTTTGCATCCCCTTCATGTGTCTGCATTATACCATGCAAAATACAGAAAAAAACATAATTTCATGTGTTCTCCATATAGACTAAAATGTTTTATTATATAGAAAATTGTATAGAAATATACCAGATTATATAGAATTTTATGGAATTGCTGTCTTAGTGCTTAGAACCTGAAAACGCAAAAAACCCGATAAATACGGCCTTTTTACCGCATTTATCAGGTTTTTCAGACTGGGCTAGTTGGATTCGAACCAACGAGATGCAGGAGTCAAAGTCCTGTGCCTTACCGCTTGGCGATAGCCCAAAATCATCAGGGCATTTACGCTTTTTGCACACTGCTTCTGCGCATCTGCCCTGAATTCTGTATTATAATAGCACATATTCCTATTCTTTGCAAGTCTTCCTGTGAAAACAAATGTTAATCACACACACCATCACCGGCAGGTTCAGGACATAGCAGAAGGAATACCGGAAAGCCGTCGACAGCGGCGTGGATAAAAACAAAGTCCCGGTAACGCCCAGTACCGGCAAAAGTATCAGTATCCCTCTCTTATCCTTCAAAGAAACCGCCGCAAGCCCGCACATAACCGTCAGCCACAAACACTGTCCCGCTCCCGGATATTTAATATGTCTGGAACTCCCCCGTATCAGCTTTGCAAGCACTTCCGGCAATATGGGAATATAACCTGCCGCTTCCTGCTTCCACGTTTTCCGTATGGTATAAACATAATCAAAATCATGGGAAAATATGGACTGGGACGCCCATGGTCCTTCACTGACCATAATCATTGTATTCCAGAGCCCATATGTCTGATACAGCCAGGCCGTTGCGTATTCTTTTATGTGCCCCCTGGCCATATGCCTCCATGTTTTCATAAAAAGCTTCTCATTGTCGTTAAGCCAGTACCGGTTAAAATCATCGCTCCATTTAATGGCGTCCACTGCGGCGGGGCTGTAGCATTCCCTCCACCTTTCTATGGGAAATATATTCTCCAAAACCTCCGCGTCCTCCGGTGAAACATCCTCCCCCTTTACCAGCACATACGCTGCCTGCTGAATCGGGATTCCCAGTTTTTCCTGAGCCAGATTGCCGGAAGATAAAAAGTGATTGAGAAACAGCACCCCGGCTATTGTAACTGTTAAAAACATTCTGCTTTTCCAATCCACCAGAAACAGCGCAATTATCAGCAGCACCAAAATGATATAAAAGCCGTTGTTCCGTATTGCCATGGTCCCGGCAAATGAAATCACCAGAAGCAAAAAATTTCCGGGCTTGTGGAGCCATTTCTCTGTGACAGCCGTTTCATAGAATGCGATTGTGGCAGCCAGCAGAAAGTAACCGAACCATGTGTCTTTAACCAGAGACATATTGTAATGGCCGATCAACGGAAGAAATGTATAGTACAGGATCAGGCATCCTGTCACTACTCTGTTAAACCCCTTCTCCGCCAGCCAGAATATAACAAACGAGACCACAAGGGAACACAGAAGTATCTGCACCCATGCCATAAGCAGCAGCCCCCACGAGACGCTGCCCGTCAGCCCTGCAAAAAACTGAAACCCGCCGTCCATGAACAACACGTACAGGAGCGGATGCTGAACCGCCATGCCGATGCCGTATTCAAGAATATAGTTTGTGTCTCCCATCAAGAAACACGGATTGTCAGCCAGCAGCTGCAGGCTCCAGGAGGACATGGTCAGGGCAAAGGTAATCCAAAAGCAGGTTTTGCCGGAGGCCAAAGCCATCCCCTTTCGGAAATCCCAGCGGGCATTTATATAATAAAACGCCAGGTAACATGCCACGCCCGCCAGCATCCCGATGACAAACCATCGGAAATCGCTCATCTCCGGCCGCAGCAGTTCTTCTGAATAAACATCAATTTCCAAAATCCTGCGGGAGAACAGATTGGCAGTTCCCATTACACCGCCAAACCCGCAGGCAGCTATCCACTCTTTTTTCTGCACTTTGCCCATTTCCTGTCCGCCTCCTTCATGAGGTTCTCAACTTACTGTGCCAGTCTGCCACGCTTCCGCTCCGTTACACGCCCCAGTAGAATACCCACAGCAGATATCCCAGTGTCAGGCATAAGCCGATGCAAAACAGCATAAGCCCAAAGGAAAAGCTTTGTTCCACCAGCTCGCCCATATGTTTCATCCGTTTTTCTCTCTCTATAAAGTGATGGACCGCCGAGACCCTCACCGCTTCTCCTCTCTGCCTCCTCAGCAGTTTATCCCACACAGCCGCAGTTCCGTCCACAATACTGCCGAGCACAAGAGCCAGCCAGTTGCCCTCTATATGGGCCTTGGGTTCCGGAAGCTGCCTGCACACCGTCTTACGGGCCAAAAGCACCAGCCCGTCCGTCATGTGTTCTAAGACTCGGCATGCCAGCAAAGCCGCTGCCGTAAACAGCCAAAGCATCGGACGGTACACCAAATTCTCCAAATCCAGCCAGGACGGCCACCGATCCACATAACATCTGCCCTTTGATTTTCCTTCTGCAGCCTGTATAGCCCCGTTTCCCGAATCGCCTGCCGCCAAAAGGGCCGGTTCGGGCTTCATCAAAAACTGCCGGATCACGACAATATACAAGAAGGCGCCGATTCCGACGGAAATCAATCCGCCCTTTAAGTTTACAAAGGAAAAGTACTCGATCACATGGGCATGGCCCGTTCCCTGGAAAAAGCTCTGTCCCAGATCTGCAATTCTGTCCATGGTTATGCGGGGAAGCATTCCCAGAACCGGAAGTATTGCCGCTGCGGCTGTCAGAACGGTTCTGCTTAAAGGCTTCATATAATGGGAAGACATTGCATCAAACTCCGCCTGCCTCACCGGATGCCTGTCCACAAACAGCGCCACAAACAATTTCGTCATATAAGCCACCGTCATGCCGCCGGTAAACAAAAATACCCACTCGGCGTTTCTCCACACCTCCGGATTGGTAAGAACCGGCACAAGCCCGGCCGGAACGCCGCCCAAACCTTCTGTACCTGTCAGGGTCCCTTCCCTCAAAAGATTGGCATATTCAACAATGCTCTCGTGAATCAGAGTCTTGCTCACATACCCGTTCCAAAGCGGGATTCCGCCGATTCCCAGGGCCCCCATGAGAAAGCAGAAGCACAGAGCCGGTTTTCCGCGTCCGAATCCTCTTACATCATTCAGCTCCAGCTGGTGCAGGTTCATAAACACCGCGCCGGCACACAGAAACAATACCAGCTTGATCAGGGAATGGTTCACCATATGCAGAAACGCCCCCCGAACCGCCAAAAGATTCCCCTCCCCGGCCCAGGAAAGCAGACAGGACATGCCGATACCTGTCATAATAAAGCCGATCTGAGACACTGAGGAGCACGCCAGGGTCCTTTTTAAATTTACGGAGAACACTGCCAGAAGCGCTCCCAAAAACATGGTAACAAGCCCCAGGGCTGCGATGAGAAGCCCCCAGCTTCCGTCACTGCCAAACATGGTGCAGGACACGATAATCACGCCGAACACTCCTGCTTTCGTCAGAATTCCTGACAAAAGCGCGCTGGCCGGAGCCGGAGCCACCGGGTGGGCTTTCGGAAGCCAGATATGAAGGGGAAAACACCCTGCCTTAGCTCCAAAGCCAAACAGCATCAAAGCCCCCGCCGTGTAAAGCTGAACTCTGGCCGATGCAAAGCCTCCTGCCGCCTCAATGGCCTGTCCGTTATCAAAGGTCTCCTTCCCTGCCAGGACCGCCTGGGCCGCAGGGCCAATCTCGTCCATATTCAGGGTGCCCAAAACATTGTGAAGCAAAAACAGTCCCATGAGCATCACCATTCCGCCGATAACTGCCACCGCCAGATAAGTTTCCGCCGCCCTCAGGCTCTCCTTCTTTTCATCAAATGCCACCCACACATAGGAGGTAAAGGACATAATTTCGAAAAAGATAAAGGTCGTATACAGATCCGCCGACAGAAAAACCCCAACTGTAGCCGCAAACGTGGCCCAGAAGAAGAGATAATATCTGGACTTATTCTTGTAGTGTGCCATATATTCCTTAGAAAATGCACCGGCAACTCCCCACATCACAACTGCAATCACCGTGTATACCAGCCGGAAGCCGTCCATTTTCAGGTGCAGCCCCATACCGCAGATGCCGGGAACCAAAATCTCCATCCCGCTCATTATCCCACCTCACCTCCAATCTTCATAAGAAGTTCCATCAGGGGAGCCGAATGCACCCCGATAACCACAATCATCACCGTAAATATCACAAGAGGCACCAGCATTTTCCAGGTGGGATCCGTCACTTCCATCCCGTCAGCCCCCTCGTTTACCTGCGGTTTTCCCCCATGCTTCTTCCCTGCCGGCACAGCTTCTGCAGCTTTTGGAAAATATGCCCTCACAAGCACGGTCATCATGTAAATCCCTGTCAGAAGAGCAGACAGAAGAATCACCGCGATTCCCCCGTAGGGAAGCCACCGTCCCAGACCTCCTGCGCCGCCGCCCGTCCGGCTCATCTCATCACCGCATAAAAAAGCCGCCTGGGCCAGATTCCACTTGCTGATAAATCCCGCAAACAGGGGAATCCCCATTAAGGACAGGCTGGCCGCAGTCAGGCACCCGAATGTCACCGGCATCTTCCGTCCCATACCGTCCAGCTGATAGATATAGGTTTTCCCTGATTTGTGCATCACCGCGCCTGCGCAGAAAAACGCACTGATCTTCATAAACGCGTGAGCCACCATATGGCTGAGCGCCGCCGCCAGCCCAACAGGACTCATAAGCGTCGCCCCAAACAGGATATAGGACAGGTTGCTCACCGTAGAATAGGCCAGACGCCGCTTCCAGTGAACCTCCTTTACCGCCATGGTAGAGCCGAAAAGAATGGTCACCATAGCCGCGGTCATCACCACCCACTGGGCCCAGCTCCCCCTTAAAAACCCGATTCCGAAGCTGAAATAGGTCAGCCGCAGAATCGCAAAGGCGCCGGACTTTACCACTGCCACTGCATGGAGCAGAGCGGTGACGGGAGTTGGGGCCACAGCCGCTTTCGGAAGCCACCTGTAGCAGGGGAACAAAGCAGCCTTCACGCCGAACCCGAAAAACGCCATTACATACACCAGCAAAAGGATATTCCTGTTCTGTTCCGCCCGGGCCGGATCCAGCATCCCGCCGGCCATAAACTCAGAGGTTTCAATGGATGAAAATCCCAGCACAAACACCAGGCCGATAAAGGCGAAGGCAGCTCCGCCTATGGAATAGTACAGATAAGCCCGGCTTGCCCGCACCGCCTCCGGAGTAAGGGTAAACAAAACCAGCGGCAGAGTTACGAACGTAAGCATCTCATAAAACAGGTACAAAGTCACCAGCGTTCCCGCCAGGGCAATGCCCATGGTAACCCCGTAGGTCATCAGGTAAAAGGCAAAGAACGTATTCTTCCGCTCCTCGTGCTCCATATACTCAAAGGCGTAAAGGGTAGCCAACGGCCACAAGAAGGCCACAAGGCCGGCAAACACAGCCCCCATCCTGTCCAGCTTAAACATTACCGTCAAAGAAGAATACAGTTTAAACACCACAAGCCGGCGCCCGCCGTCCGCCCCTCCTGCCAGGATTGCCGCCACAATAAGGCTGTTAAGCAGCACCAGGCCTGCTGTCAGAAGCGCCCGGTTCCGGCTCCATCGTATCTCTCCCCCTGACCGGTGAAACAGCATGGCCAGGCCTCCGATAATAGGAAGGAGCACCGGCAAAGCCAGTATTATTTCACTCATATTAATCCCTCCATCAAAGTACAACAGCCGCAATGGATTCAATCACGGACACTAGTTTTTCCGGGAAACACCCAAACAGCAGAGCTGCCAAAGCCAATATCCCAATAGGCCCCAGCATCCACAAAGACGGTTCTTTCCCTGTTAATTTCTGCTTTTCAATCTCTTGGCCCTTAAAATCATGGCCCGGGAAAAATCCCTGTATTGTCAGAGGCAGCAGATATCCGGCTGTCAAAAGGGCGCTGGCTAAAAGCACCGCCGGCCCTGCCCAGGACCAAATGCCGGTTCCCGAGGATAACGCCCCGGAAGCCAGATACCATTTGCTGACAAAACCGCTGGCCGGCGGAATGCCGATAAGAGCCAGGGATGCCACGGTTATGCAGCCAAGGGTGAGAGGCATCACCTTCCCCAGCCCCCGCATCTGCTCCACTCTTGTCCACCCGGTAGTCACGATAATGGCGCCCGCCGCCAAAAACAGAGTGTGCTTAATTATGGAGTGGAACACCACATGGCTTAAAGCCCCCACAAAAGCTGCGGGAGTCAGCAGGCTCAGCCCGAACATCACATAGCTGACCTGGCTTACGGTGGAGTAGGCCAGGCGCTTTTTCAGCACCGGCTCCCGGTAAGCCAGCATGGAACCCAAAAATACGGTTACGAGAGCCAAAAGGATCCACGCATTCTGCACCCAGGTCCTGCGGAGCCTGTCAGGTCCGATGACAAAATACACCACACGGATAACAGCCAATACACCGGCCTTGGTAATAAGTCCGGAAAGCACCGCGCTGGCACAGGCAGGCGCCACCGGATGGGCCGTAGGCAGCCACCCGTGAAGGGGGAACATACCCGCTTTGGCTCCGAATCCCACGATCATGCAGAAGGCGGAAACCAAAAGAAGCCCCTCTTTTCCGGCCACCATTCCGTCGCTTAAAATACCGCCGGCTGTAAATGTCAGATCCGGTGAAATACCCGCCAGAAAGAAAATCCCAAACAGCGCCAGAAACGCACCCGCCACTGAGTAAAACAGGTATTTAAGGCCTGCCATTACCGCCGCCTTGCTGCGCTCATGAAGCACCAGGGGCAATGAGGTCAGGGTCATCATCTCAAAAAACAGATACATAGTTATCAGGTTTGCGGAGAAATTAAGCCCCATAAGAACTCCAACCACAATCAGGTAATACCCGAAAAACCGGTGTTCCTCCTCCTCATGGGACATATAGGCCACGGAATAAATCCCTACCAGAAGCCACATCACAGCCGTCAGCCCGGCAAACAGCCGGCTGATTTCGTCCACATGGAAGCTGACATCCATCTGCTGCGTCAGGTTCCACACCTGAAGGCTTCCCCCTGATACCATGGCCCAGGCTGTCAGACCTGCCTCCAGCACAAGGACCGCCAGCGAAACCCCTATGAGGCTTTTCCTGTCTTTTCGAAACGCCCTTCCTGCCAGCACCAGAACGCCTGCCAGGATAGGGCAGACCACCGGAAGCAGTAAAATCACATTTCCCTTCATAATCTTATCTCCTTATTAATCAAACATGGCAAGTCCGTCTGTAATAGCCTGGACGATTGGCTGTGAGGCCATCCCCAGCACCAGGTTCAATATGATAAAACAAATGACGGCAAATTTCAGCTCCCAGCTGCGCCTTACCACCGGATTGTCCGGCAGAGGCCTGTCTCCCTCCCTTGGCCTGGAATACAGCGTAATCACCAGCCGCAAAAAGTAAATGGCATTTAAAGTGGTGCTGACAGCCAGAACAAACAAGGTCAGAAGCATCTTATGGGGGCTGGCCAGGGCCGAGGTTGCAAACAAAAGCTTTGAGATAAAACCGGACAGCATGGGAAATCCAACCATGGACAGAGAGCCTATGGCAAAGCCGATTCCCGCCAGCGGGTTCCTGTAAGCAGCCCCACGCAGGCTGACAAAGTCCTTCCGGTCGCCTGACACCTCATAGAGCCCCACTGCGCTGATAAACAAGAGAGCCTTGGTGGCCGAATGGGCAAAAATATGGAAGACTGCCGCCACCATCCCCGCCGTTGTTCCCAGACCGATGCCCATATAGATGTAGCCTATCTGCGCCACAGAGGAGTAAGCGATCATCCTTCTGGTGTCTTTCTCCTGAATGGCATGGATCGACCCCATAACCATCCCTGTGATGCCGAACAGATATAAAACATTCACCATCTCGCTTTCCACCAGGTTTCCATATCCGAGAACCCGGAAGAAAATTTTTATCAGCAGGAAAATGTATCCCTTTGACACCAGTCCTGACAGCACTGCACTGCCTGTGGGAGTGGCATACCCGTAAGTATCCGGGATCCAGTAATGGAACGGGTACAAACCGCTTTTAATAGCCAGACCCACGCTGATAACCGCCATGATCACCAGAAGAGGAAGTCTGTAGCTTCCCGTCGCCACCAGAAGCTCCACCGAATCCTTGGCCGGGCTCATCAGAAGATGCCCTGTCACATCGTACAAAAGGCTTAAACCGATGAGGAATAAACCGGAGCCCAGCTGGCTCATGATCATATAACGGATAGCCGCCGACATACTCCGCCCTTTCTGGCGGATCATAATCAGGCCGCAGCCTGCAATGGTGTTAATCTCCACAAATACGTAAGCCGTAAACAGGTCATTGGTGTACACCAGCGCCAGAAGGGAGCTTAACATCAGATCGATCATAATATAAAACAGGTTTAGCTTCCCATCCTCCACGTCCTCCGCCGTGTGGGCTATTCCTCCCACCACAGACAGAAACATGACCACTCCGAATAGTACCGCCGTCACACCCTCCAGAACCCCTGCCCGGATCTCATTGCCCCACGGAGCCGGAAAATGGCCCATCATGAACGTATAGCTCTCCCCCGTCCTGAGGCAGAACCCAAGGGTACATGCAGACAGCACCGTGGTTACGACGATCATTGCCAGGCTTAAATTCCTTGCCTTCTTTCCGCTTAACACAGAAGACACGATTCCGGAAAACATGGCGAGGATAATGGAGAAAAACGGAAAATTCTGCACAAAACTCATGTCTGTTCCTCCTCCTTGGCCAAAATCAGGATTTCATCCAAATCCAGGGAATGATACCTCTCATACAGACGGATAGTCAGCGCCAGCATGAGAGCCGTTGTACTCACGCTCACCACAATACCTGTCAGCACCAGACCGCTTGGCACCGGGTTAATGTAGGCCTCCACATCCTGGATCCCGTCCACCACAATGGGCACCGCCCGCCCTGTAATGTAGCCCTTAGCTGCCAAAAACAGATATGTGGCCGTATCCATAATGTTCATTCCCATAATCTTTTTAATCAGGTTCCGATGCAGCAAAAGGATTGTAAATCCTATGCCGAACAGGACAATGGACACGGTTTCTTCTATATTTAATAAAAGATGTTGTACCAGATTTACATTCATGGCAATCACATGCCCCCTTTCCTGAACAGGGTGTAGAATGTGTACATGGTGCATGCCACCACAAGACCCACACAGATATTTAAGGGCAGAATTAAGCCGCTGCTTAAGATTGCGCCGGGAGTCCCCAGAGGAATTCCGCTTTCCAGGTGGTTAGCGCCCGTAAAAAATGAATAGCTCTTTGCCAGACAGTAAAAGGTCAGGGCGCACAGGGTCGTCCGTTTGTACAGCTTCTCCGTAAACAGTTTCCCCATCTTTTCATAGCCGAACGCATTTAAGTACAGAATGAAGCCGGATCCCAGAACCGCCCCTCCGGAAAAGCCGCCTCCCGGTGACAGATGACCGTTTAAAACAATGTAAATTCCGAATATCATAATCACAGGCACCAGCACACAGGCGCATTTCTGGAGAATCAGATCATTTTTCGGCTCATAGTGCCTGTCGTTGCTCTCTGCTATCATCTTTCTTATGCTTTCATTTTTGCTGTCGCTATCCAGCCGCAGAAGCACCAGCACACAGCAGGATCCGATAAACAGCACGCAGGATTCGCCAAAGGTATCAAAGGCGCGGTAATCCAGGATCATGCCCGTGACAATATTGACGGCCCCCGTCTCCTGAAGTCCCCTCTCAATATACCGGGCAGCCACCTCGTTGTTGTCCGGATTGGCCGCGTTGCCGGTTATCGGGAGAGAAGCCACTGTCCACAGGAGCACCAGGATAATACCCAGACACAGCGCCACTGACATAACCTTATAGAACCTCTGAAAATACCGGATTCCTCTGGCCCTCAATACTTCCCTTCTGCGCTCCTCCTCACCGGCGCCGGAAAGCTCCGGCCCCTCTGTCTCCTGCCGGATCGGTTCTGCAGATACCTCCTCCTTTACAAAAAACGCCTCACGGGCTTCCATTCCCCGATCTAACGGACTTATCTCTCCATCCAGCCAGTCCTTAAACTTCTTCCACCGGCTTGTCTCATAATTATCTCTCTTCCTGCTCACCGTTATCCTCCTTCCGGATGGCCCTGATCTTTTTCAAAGTCAGGAAAAACAGAATACTGGTAACCCCCGCGCCCACTGCTGCCTCGGTGATAGCCAGATCCGGCGACTGGAGAATCATCCATATAATACACATTATCAGGCTGTATGACATGAAAATAATGATCGAGGTCAGCAGATCCTTCGTAAATGCCACTGACATCGCGCACACGATCAGACTGAGTAAAAGAATACACTCAAACAGCTCCATCTGCCTTTCCCTCCTTTTTCTGTTTCTTAACATGAACCCTTTTTTCCCCTTTAGGCTCATCAGGCATGTCCACCCGGATGCCGTTGTTGCGCTCCAGTACCATAATCTCTCCCAGCCTCTCGTCAGTCATCGCCTCGAGACGGCTTATCATGTGGCCGGATACAGGGGAAGCTATCCAGAAAAAAACAATGACCATGGAAAGCTTCAAAGAATCCATGGAAAATCCCCTCATAACAATCAGGCCCAGAATCACAAACAAAATTCCCAGGGTGTCCCCCAGAGCCGCCGCGTGCATCCGATTTAACGCATGGTGGAACCGGTTAACTCCAAACACTGCCGACACCATAAACACAAGGCCCAGGACCATACAGCCGGCTGAAATTCCAAATCGAATCCACTCCCCTATCATGGTTCCACCTCCTCTTCTTCCTGACGCTTTAAGTTATCCTCAATCGCGGCCAGATCCGCTCTCATCTGCTTTCTCTGAAGGTACACTCCCGTGTACACCTTGCACAGCACCACCACCCCGAGAAAACTGATCATGGCATAGATCAGGCATACATCCACCAGATAATTTTCATTAAGCAGCACGGAAAAAACAGCGGTTATCATGATCACCATAGTTCCGATCATATTGACGGCAATAATCCGGTCGGAGATTCCCGGCCCCAGTATGGAGCGGATAATGCTCAAAATGATCAACGCTGCCAAAATGATAATTACTGCTGTCATCAGAACGTTGTAGGCCTGCTGTATTAACTCCATTTCGCTTCCTCCGCCTCCATTTCCTTCAATAATTCCACAAATACCGAATCCTCAACCCCATCTGCCAGCTCCTTATCAAGGCAGTGAACACAGAACCTGTCCCCTTCCACAGACACCGTAATAGTTCCCGGCGTCAGGGTGATGGAATTGGCCAAAAGCACCTTGGCCGTCCCTGTCCGAAAATTCGTGTCAAAATACACAAACCCCGGTTCCGGCTGCAGCTCCGGCGAAAAGATAATCTTTAACACACACACATTGGCTTTAACGATCTCCTTCACCAGCACCCAAAAATACCTGATGAAAAAGGGTATCAGGCGAAACAGCAGGATTTCCTTTCGCAGGCTGTAGTCTAAAAACCTGCACATAAAAGCAAACAATGCCGCCGAAACCGCGATACCAAACAGAAGGATCTCCATCGTCACCTTACCATTTAAGATCAGCCACACCGCCAAAAATAATAGATACATAGACAGCCCCTTTCATTTATTAAAAAAATATAAACAAGAATATTGCGAAGTGTATTATACAGCTGTTTTTAAATAAATACAAGATTTTGTGCGTTTTTTTATATTTTTGAAACAGCATAAGGTGTAACAGTTCAGACTGGTTTGAACAATTGCTGTATTGTTAAGTGAGCAGGGGCGGAGGTTTCGTGGGGCCAGCGAGGGGAGGCAGGCTGTGTGCCGACCGGGTTCAGATATACCAGGCATTCCGATGAGCCCTTAAAGCAGAAAACACTCGGGGTGAGGCCCTCCTGTTTTCCTGGTCTCATCTCCACGGCATATATTCACCCGCCTGGCACACA
>JAAWLV010000089.1 GCA_022798105.1 Hungatella sp. | reverse complement strand
GCCAGTACCGTTACGGGGGCAAAGCATATGCCCCATCGCCGCAGGCGATTTTAAATGGGCATATGCGGTTACGTTCACGGGGTACCTGTGAACAGTAACCGGAGACGGCGGAGACTGTTTCGGACGGGGGAATCTCCGGTTGATTATTCCCGCGAAAAGGCGTATACTATGGAAGGATATTTCAGGGAAGATACCCCGGGAAGGCCAGGCCTGCTAAAAGGCATGAAAGACCTGCGGGTATACATAAGAATTTGAGGTGCGATATGATTAATGAAACCATACTAGCGATTATCATCGCCTTTGCAATCAGCGCCATTTTGTGCCCGATTGTGATTCCTTTTCTGCACAAGCTGAAATTCGGACAGCAGGTTCGGGAGGACGGCCCCCAGACCCATTTAAAGAAAGCGGGGACGCCTACCATGGGCGGGCTGATTATATTGGGAAGCATTATCATTACTTCCATGTTTTACCTGCGGGATTACCCCAAGATGATTCCCGTTTTGTTTGTCACGGTGGGGTTCGGCATCATCGGGTTTTTGGATGACTATATTAAGATCGTCATGAAGCGCTCTGAGGGACTCAATCCCAAACAGAAGCTTTTGGGACAGATCCTGATTACGGGAGTGTTCACCTACTATCTCATCAACTCGGGGGAGGTGGGAGTCGGGGCCCTGATCCCCTTTACCGGCGGGTTTGAAGGAGGATATTTCTTAAGTCTGGGGATCCTTTATGTGCCCTTCGTGTTTGTGGTGATGCTGGGGACGGACAACGGGGTCAATTTTACGGACGGTCTGGACGGTCTCTGCACCAGTGTCACCATCCTGGTGGCCACGTTTCTGACCATTATTTCCCTGGGGGAAAAAAGCGGCATCAGCCCCATAACGGGAGCCGTGGTGGGGAGCCTTCTGGGATTCCTTCTGTTTAACGTGTATCCGGCCAAAGTGTTTATGGGGGATACAGGCTCCCTGGCCCTGGGAGGTTTTGTGGCCTCCAGCGCCCTTATGATGCAAATCCCCCTGTTTATTCCCATTATCGGGCTTATCTACCTGGTGGAGGTTTTGTCGGTCATCATCCAGGTGACATACTTTAAAAAGACGGGAGGCAAAAGGGTCTTTAAGATGGCGCCCATCCACCATCATTTTGAGATGTGCGGCTGGTCGGAGACCCGGGTGGTGGCGGTATTTTCCATCATCACGGCCATTTTGTGTTTGATTGCGTACTTAGGATTATAGTCGGTAGGAGGAGATAGTATGAGCCGGAGTCAGAAAGTGCTGGTGGCGGGCAGCGGAATCAGCGGCATATCAGCGGCAAGGCTGCTTCTGGATAAAGGCGGCGAGGTGATTCTCTATGACGGGAATTCCGGCCTGGATGCAGGGAAGATTAGAGACGAGTTTGATGAGGGCGCCAGGCTGACCGTTCTTTTAGGCGGTTTGGAGCGCCAGGATCTGGCGGGGGTGGAGCTGTGTGTCATAAGTCCGGGGATTTCCCTGGAGGCTCCTTTTGTGCAGCTGCTTGACGCTGCCAGGATCCCTATCTGGGGGGAGATCCAGCTGGCCTATCAGTGCAGCGCGGGGCGGCTGGCAGCCATCACCGGGACTAACGGGAAGACTACCACCACGGCCCTTGTGGGGGAGATTATGAAGTCCAAGTATGAGGATGTGTATGTGGTGGGCAACATAGGTCTTCCCTACACCCAGATAGCCCTTGACACAAAAGAGGACAGCGTGACGGTGGCGGAGGTCAGCAGCTTCCAGCTGGAGACCATTATGGATTTCAGGCCCGACGTCAGCGCTATCTTAAATATTACTCCGGATCATCTAAACCGCCATCATACCATGGAGAATTATATCGCCGTCAAAGAAAGCATCACCATGAACCAGACGGAACGGGATACATGTGTATTAAACTATGACGATCCGGTTCTCAGGGCCTTCGGTGCGCCGGACAACGGGCAGCGCAGGTGCAGGGTTGTATTCTTCAGCAGCCGCACGCCCCTGGCAGAAGGGTATTACCTGGACGGGGACGTGATCTGCTTTGCCCATAACGGCCGGGTCAGCGAAATCGTGGATGTGAGGGAATTAAATCTTTTAGGCCGGCATAATTATGAAAATGTGATGGCCGCCATTGCAGTAAGCTCTGCCATGGGCGTGTCCGTTGACCGGATACGCAGGGTGGTAAAAGCGTTCAAGGCGGTGGAGCACAGGATCGAATTTGTACTGGAGCGCTCCGGGGTAAAATACTATAACGATTCCAAGGGAACCAACCCGGACGCTGCCATCCAGGCCGTCAGGGCCATGCCGGGGCCGATACTTCTCATTGCCGGCGGCTATGACAAGGAGGCGGAGTATGATGAGTGGGTGGAGGAGTTTGAGGGGCGGGTCAAGTACCTGGTGCTCATCGGGCAGACCAGGGATAAGATTGCGGAGTGCGCCAAGGAACACGGGTTTACGGATATTATGTACGCGGAGGATATGGCCGAGGCCGTAAGGGTGTGCGCCTCCTACGCCAATATGGGGGACAATGTCCTTTTGTCGCCGGCCTGCGCCAGCTGGGGCATGTTTAAAAATTATGAGGAGCGGGGCCGGATCTTCAAAGAATGCGTCAGGAATCTGTAAATCCGGCCGGATGTTTTGGGCGGCGGAGGGCCGGCATAAACATGGAGGAAGGAGGCTGTTTTGCCGAAAAAAAAGAAAAAGAAGGTAAGGCGGTTTTACGATTACAGCCTTCTGTTTACCATCATATTTCTTACGGTTTTCGGGCTGGTGATGATCTACAGCAGCAGCTCCTATATGGCGCAGATTAATTATAAAGGCAATGCCGGCTATTTTATGACCAGGCAGGCGATGATTGCGCTGGGCGGTTTTTTTGCCATGATTGTTATCTCCGGGATGGATTATCACTGGTATGCCAAATTCACATCCCTGGGTCTGGTGGTGTCCTGGGGGCTTATGATAGCCGTTACCCTGTTCGGCAAGGAGGTAAACGGAAAGAAGCGGTGGCTGGAGCTGGGACCGGCCAGCTTCCAGCCCACGGAGCTGGTTAAGATCGCGGTGATCGTGGCCCTGGCGGCTCTCATTACCAGGATTGGCAGGGACGTGGACCGGATTGCGGGGGTAGCCAGGGCGGTGCTCATTGCAGGGCCTCTGGCGGCGATTGTGGCGGCCAACAACTTAAGCTCCGGCATTATTATCGTGGGGATCGGGTTTGTCATGATGTTCGTGGCAAGCAGAAAAAAGCTGCCCTATGCCCTGTGCGTGCTGGGTGCAGCACTTATGCTTGTCTTTGCCGGCCCTATCGGCCGCGGGCTGACGGCCCTTAAAATCCTAAAGCCCTATCAGCTGACCCGAATCAACGTGTGGCTGGAGCCGGAGGCATACCCCAGCACAGGAGGGTACCAGGTGCTTCAGGGCCTTTATGCCATCGGTTCGGGAGGGCTGTTCGGAAAGGGGCTGGGGGAGAGCATCCAGAAGCTGGGATTTGTGCCGGAGTCCCAGAACGATATGATTTTTGCCATTATCTGCGAGGAGCTGGGGCTTTTCGGGGCGTGTTTGGTCATATTCCTGTTCGTGTTTATGATTTACCGGTTCTTTTTAATCGCCAGCAATGCGCCGGATCTGTTCGGGGCCCTTCTGGTAGTGGGGGTCATGGGGCATATTGCCATTCAGGTGATCCTGAATATTGCGGTGGTTACCAACACCATTCCCAACACGGGGATCACCCTGCCTTTTATCAGCTACGGCGGGACATCTGTTTTGTTTTTGATGGTTGAGATGGGCATGGTGCTCAGCGTATCCAATCAGATTAAGCTGGAAAAGTAGAGAGAAGGCGCAACAGACAGGCCGGATTTACATAGGATAGTATATAGGAAGCCTCAGGAGGGAATGGGTTGTCTGTGATTGTAGTCCAGGGTTACTGTCCGCTAAAGGGTGAAGTGGAAATTCAGGGTTCAAAAAATGCAGCGCTGCCCATGATGGCGGCGGCGCTTCTCCATAAAGGCACCACAATATTGAAACATGTCCCCATGATACAGGACGTTTTCTGTATGATGGGGATATTGGAGTCTATGGGCTGTAAGTGCTGCCTGAAAGACCGCACACTGGCCATCGATGCCCGGGAAGTGGCAGACACGGAGGTTTCCAGGGAAGACGGAAAAGCCATGAGAAGCTCTATCATTGTTTTGGGAGCTCTTCTGGGGCGGTGCGGGGAGGCAAAGGCTTATTATCCGGGAGGCTGTTCTATCGGGAGCCGTCCCATCGATCTCCATTTGGAGGCCCTGAAACAGATGGGGGCGGAAATTGAGGAGGAGGGTGAGCGGATACGGGCCGGGACCACAGGGCTTAGGGGCACGGCCGTCAGCCTTTCTTATCCAAGCGTGGGAGCCACGGAGAACGTACTCCTGGCGGCCGTCAGGGCCGAAGGGGTTACGGTTCTTACCGGGGCCGCCATGGAACCGGAGATAGAGCAGCTGTGCCGGCTGCTCAGCGCTATGGGCGCCCGCATTGAGGGCATCGGCACCTCACGGCTGAGGATCGAGGGGGTTGACAGCCTGAAGGATACAACATATCATGTGCCGGGAGACCGGATTGTGACGGGAACCTACCTTTCGGCCGTAATGGCCGCGGGCGGGGAGGCGGTTTTGAGAAAAGGAAGCGCAGAACATTTGGGGTGCGTAATCGGCACCATGAGAAGGATGGGGGCCGAAATCGCGGCGGACGGGGATGCAATCAGGATCCGCATGGAGGAGAGGCCCAGGGCGGTTTCCATCGAAACCAGCCCCTATCCCGGGTTCCCCACGGATCTGCAGTCCATGGCCATGGTGCTCCTTAGTGTGTCACAGGGAAGAGGGGATTTGAAAGAAACGGTATTTGAGGGAAGATTTGCCACTGCAAAACAATTGCATAAAATGGGCGCAGAGATTATAATAGAAGGAACAAAGGCCCGCATTACAGGAAAAGGGTTTCTAAACGGCGCCGCGGTCCAGGCCTGCGATCTGCGGGGAGGGGCAGCTTTGGCTGTCGCCGGGCTGGCGGCCAGGGGAGAAACCAGGATTACCAGGTGCCATCATATTTATCGCGGGTATGAGGACATCTGCCGTGATCTGAAGAGCCTGGGAGGGAGCATACAAAGAGAATTATGATAAACTTGAAAGCAAAAAGAACCAGGGTTGTCCTTTTGGGGCTGACGGCGGCAGGGATTTTTCTTGCGGCGGTTATGTCGCTTACCATAAAGCAGGTGACGGTCAGCGGCAATAACCGATATACAAAAGAAGAAGTGATCGATATGATTTTTAAAACCGGGGCAGACAGAAATACTCTGTACTGCTACGGGAAGGATAAGTTTGGGGAACATCAGCAGATACCCTTTGTGGAGGATTACCAGCTGGTGTTCCACGGGCCCTTTGAGGTGGAAGTGATTGTCCATGAGAAGAGCGTGGTGGGCTATGTGGCCTATATGAGCAGCTACATGTATTTTGACAAAGACGGCATTATCGTGGAGAGCACCAATGAGGAGGTGGAGGGGATTCCCTGCATAGAGGGGCTGGAGTACGGGCAGATCGTGCTTCATAAGCCTCTTCCGGTGGAGGATCAGGCGATTTTCGGACAGATTTTGATTTTGACTCAGGTTTTATCCACCTACGACCTGGGAGTAAAAAAAATACAGTACGACAGGAAAGGGGACGCGAAGCTGTACACGGAGGATCTGGAGGTGGTTTTGGGAGACGGCTCCAATATCGATGGGAAGATATTAAGGCTGTCCAATATGATGCCGGAGCTTGAGGGGCTTAAGGGGACCCTGTATCTGGATACATACGACCCTCTCAATAATCAGATGGCCTATACATTCAAAAAGAACTCCTAAACTCCCAAAAAGTTGAAAAAAATAGTTGATATTTTGAGGGAAATAAAATATAGTATTAGTTAGGTTAGAAGGATCGTTTGGGTCCGCCCGGACAGAGGCATCATGGATTTACACAGGGAAAGCAGATTATCGATAGGTTGAAGGAGGAAATATCTTGTTAGAGATTAAGATAAATGAGGCTGAAAATACGGCCAGGATTATAGTGGTTGGCGTCGGCGGCGCAGGGAATAATGCGGTGAACCGTATGATTGACGAGAATATTGCAGGCGTGGAATTTATCGGGGTCAATACGGACAAGCAGGCTTTGGGATTCTGCAAGGCCCCCACAGCCATGCAGATCGGCGAGAAGCTGACGAAGGGGCTGGGAGCGGGCGCCAGGCCGGATATCGGCGAGAAGGCGGCGGAGGAAAGCTCAGAGGAGCTTGCCCAGGCGCTGAAAGGTGCGGATATGGTGTTTGTTACCTGCGGTATGGGCGGCGGCACCGGGACCGGTGCCGCTCCCGTTGTGGCAAAGATCGCCAAAGATATGGGGATCCTGACCGTAGGCGTGGTGACCAAGCCCTTTAAATTCGAAGCCAGAACCCGTATGACCAATGCCCTCCAGGGGATCGAGCGCCTTAAAGAGAGCGTGGATACCCTCATTGTGATTCCCAACGACAAGCTTTTGGAGATCGTGGATCGCAGGACCACTATGCCGGACGCTTTGAAGAAGGCGGACGAGGTTCTCCAGCAGGCAGTACAGGGGATCACGGATCTGATCAATGTGCCGGGCCTTATTAATCTGGACTTTGCGGATGTCCAGACCGTTATGATCGACAAGGGAATCGCCCACATCGGCATCGGCAGGGCAAAAGGGGACGAGAAGGCTGTGGAGGCGGTAAAACAGGCCGTATCCAGCCCGCTTTTGGAGACCACTATCGAGGGAGCTTCCCACGTCATTATCAATATCTCAGGAGATATCAGCCTCATTGAAGCAAACGAGGCCGCAAGCTATGTCCAGGAGTTAGCCGGTGAGGAGGCCAACATTATCTTCGGAGCCATGTATGATGAGAGCGCTCAGGACGAGGCTGTCATCACGGTTATCGCCACAGGCCTTGACGGCCGTGTATCCTCCGGCGCAGGGACAGGCGTATCAGGCGCCATGACAGGTTTCGGCACCTACAACAGGCAGAAGGCCCAGTCCGAGGCGGCGGCTACGGTTCAGAGCGTGCCCCAGGGCTTAAGTCAGGGATATAACTCCGGCAGGCCGGCTCCGGTTCAGGGACAGCCGCCTCTGCGCACCGTTCCGGGCGGCAATCAGAGACAGATGCCTCCTCAGCAGGGCGGCCAGGGGATGGGAGCGCCTCAGGGCGGACAGTCTCCCGTGACACCTCAGCCCGGAACTCCCTATCGGCCCAATGTAAACGTAAAGGATATTAATATCCCCGACTTTTTAAGAAATAACAATAACAGAAGATAACTCAGTACTGGTACTGCCGTCAGCCCCGTTTGCGGGGCCGGCGGTTTTTAATTTCATCTTGTCGGTTTCTGACGGATTTTCCCGATAAATTTTTTTCATTTTCCCCTCGATTCTGACAAATTTCCCTCCCCGGATTTTTTATAATGAAATCTGCAAGGCAGGAGGTGAGAATGGGTGCGTGGTTCTTGACGTATACATAGACATTATTTTTTTTGTGAATTTTTTTATGGATTTCCTTTTGCTCATGCTTTTAAGGGGGATTTTGAAACGGCCGGTGTCCTGTAAGCGCCTTGGGGCGGCGGCGGCCCTGGGCGGGCTGTCAGGGTGCCTGGAGCTCTTTTTGGGGAGCTGGGGGGTGGCTCTTTTGCTCCCGGGAACCGGGATTGCCATGGCAGCGGCGGCTTTCGGCTGGCGGGGGATCCGGGAACTGATAAAAGAGGCGGCGGCTCTGTTTGGCCTGGCGGTTCTGGCCGGCGGCGCCATGGAGCTTTTATACCGGCATACCCGGGCAGGGTTTTATTTTCTCAAGCTGATTTTGGGGGAATGGGGCTATGCCATGCCGCTTCTTGCCTGGGGGCTGGCGGCGGCCGGCGTTTTTTTCCTGATACGGGGCCTGTGGCAGTTTGACAGGGAACTGCGCAGGGAAAGGAAAAACCTATGCCCCCTGATCCTGACCGACGGGAAGGTGCAGGCAGAAGCGGCAGGATACCTGGACACAGGGAACTGCCTTATGGAGCCGGGAAGCGGGCAGGGAGTCCATATTGTCACGGAGCGTATCTGGAAGGTGTTTCAGGGTTCCCGGGGGGAGAGGGCAAAGATCCCTTACCGCACCGTAGGAAATCCCTACGGCATTATGGAAGGGCTCAGGATTGAGAAAATGGAGATAAAGCAGCCTGGCAGCAATATTAAAATCGATGCCCCGTGGATAGCAAAAGCGCCTTTTGGGATTTCGAAAAAGGGTGCTTATGAAGTGCTGCTTTACGGGGAGACAACCATCCGGGAGGACAAAGAAGGAGGAATTACAAGTGGTCATTAAAGTATCCATACCGAATCGTTTTCAGTTTAAAACAGTGCCCAGCTTCAGGACCATGCTGTTTCAGCGGGAGGGGGAGATCCACTATATCGGCGGTGCGGACATTTTGCCGGCGCCCCTGGACAATGAGGAGGAGGCAAGGCTTATTGAAAAGCTGGGAACCGAGGAAGCGGGGGAGGCAAAATCAGCTCTTATCGAGCATAACCTCCGCCTGGTGGTGTACATAGCCAAAAAGTTTGACAATACCAGCGTGGGCGTGGAGGATCTGATATCCATCGGGACCATCGGGCTCATAAAGGCTATCAACACCTTTAATCCGGAGAAAAATATCAAGCTGGCTACTTATGCCTCCAGATGTATTGAGAACGAGATTCTCATGTACTTAAGGAGAAACAACAAGACCAAGATGGAAGTGTCCATTGACGAGCCTCTCAATGTGGACTGGGACGGCAATGAGCTGCTTTTGTCGGATATTCTGGGGACGGATGAGGACGTGATTTACCGGGATCTGGAGTACGAGACGGAGAAAGACCTTTTAAACCTGGCAATCAGCCGCCTTAGCCCCAGGGAGAGGAAAATCGTGGAGCTGCGTTACGGCCTGGCCAATGAGGACGGGGAGGAGATGACCCAGAAGGAGGTGGCCGATCTTCTCGGCATATCCCAGTCATACATATCCAGGCTGGAGAAAAAGATTATGAAACGTCTGAAAAAAGAGATTGTCAGGTTTGAATAAAAATTATCAAATAGAAAATATTCTCCGCGTTGTTGAATTATTGACAGATTTATGATAAGATAAATTCAGAAAAATCTGGAAATTTTATTGAGTTATGGATGTACATGAACCAAAGAGGCTGTCTAAATACGAAAGGAGTTATGACATGAAGCTAATGTTCATCGGCGCGGATCATGAAGTGACCGGAAGCTGCCATTACGTTGAGTGCGGAAATACCAAGCTGGTGGTGGACTACGGGATGGAACAGGGGGTTAACCGCTATGAGAATGCCGAACTTCCGGTAAACTGCGGGGAATTGGATTATGTCCTTTTGACCCACGCCCACATCGACCATGCAGGCTGTATTCCCCTTCTGTATGCCAGAGGATTCAGGGGGGAGATCATTACGACCAATGCTACCGGGGATCTGTGCCAGATTATGCTGAGAGATTCGGCCCACATCCAGGAGATGGAGGCAGAGTGGAAAAACCGGAAGGCCAGGCGTGCCGGCCGCGAGGTGGTGACCCCGCTGTACACCATGGAGGATGCCCAGGGGGCTTTAAGCCATTTAAAAACCTTTGATTACGGGGAGCTGATAAAGCTTAATGAGGATATCACCGTCCGGTTTACGGATGCGGGCCATCTGTTGGGATCCGCATCCATCGAGGTGTGGTGCAGGGAGGGGGATACAGAGAAAAAGATCGTATTTTCCGGCGATATCGGCAATAACAAGAAGCCTCTCACCCGGGATCCGGATTACATAAAGGAAGCCGATTACGTGGTCATGGAGTGCACTTACGGCAACAGGGAGCATGACGTGGTCATGAGCCATATGGGGGATCTGGCCCGCATTATTCAGACCACCCTGGATCGGGGAGGCAATGTGGTGATCCCGGCCTTTGCCGTGGGGCGGACCCAGGAGCTTCTGTATTTTATTAAAAAGATTAAAGAGGAGCACATGATTTTCGGCCATGAGGGATTTGTGGTTTATGTGGACAGCCCCCTTGCCGTGGAGGCCACCAATATATTCAAAAAGAATCTTCTCCAGTGCTTTGACGACGAGACCAGGGAGCTGGTGAAAAAGGGCATTAACCCTATCGAATTCCCGGGGCTGAAGCTTTCCGTCACCAGCGAGGATTCCAAAGCCATCAACTTTGATCCCAATCCCAAGGTGATCATCTCCGCGTCCGGCATGTGCGACGCAGGGCGGATCCGCCACCACTTAAAGCATAATCTCTGGTATCCGGAGAGCACCGTCGTATTTGCAGGATACCAGGCCGAAACTACTTTGGGGCGGAGTCTTGTTGACGGGGCCACCTCTGTGAAGCTGTTCGGCGAGACCATTGACGTGAGGGCCCATATTGAGATGATCCAGGGGCTCAGCAGCCATGCGGATGTAAACGGGCTGTTAAAGTGGATCGGCGCTTTTGAGAAAAAGCCGGAGATGGTGTTTGCGGTTCACGGGGATGACGCGGTGTGCAACATCTTTTCGGAGCGCCTCAGGCGGGAGATGGGGCTCAACGCCTCTGCGCCTTTCAGCGGTTCCGTGTTTGATCTGGCCCAGGGGCAGTGGCTGTGCCAGACCGAGGGGATTCCGGTTGTTAAAGTTACCGCCGCGAGGAAGCGGTCCGATTCCGTATTTGCCCGTCTTGTGGCTGCAGGCGAGCGGCTGGCTCGGGTTATCCTGCGCAATGAAGGAGGAGCCAACAAGGATCTGGCCAGGTTTGCGGATCAGATTCAGGCGCTGTGCGACAGGTGGGACAGATAAGACATAAAGGGACTGTAAATGTGCTGTGGAAGGGATGGACGGGAGCCGTAATGTTTAATTAAATCTTACAATATATTACTAATTCTGCATGTCTATTCCATTTGGGGACGGATTGTGATATTTTAGAATTATCACAAAATAAAGGAATGATCCCAATGAAGAATAAAGGAGTCGTAATTTCGCTGGCAGCCATTGTGCTCATTGGAATGATAATCACCACAGGCACGCATTTGTTTATAGAGAAAAACAGCCGCATATCTCCCACACAGGCCCAGGTTTCGGCAGAGGCAGCTGCGGAAGACGGGGATTCGATATCCGGAGAAGGGGCGGAGTCCGCCTCCGCCCTGGAGGAACGTCTCAGCCGGGCGGAGGACAGTTTGGGGCAGGTCACAGAGGATGGAGGCGTGCACCAGCCGGCTGCCCGGAAGGCCGCCATAGCACCTTTAAGCATGGGGCTTGAAGAAGAGGAGGCTTTTACGGGGGAGGCGGAGCCTTTTGCTGCGGCAGACGGCACCTGCCCTGAAAGTGACATGGAGAAGGTTCCCATGCCGGCGGCGGAAACGGATTTGGCGGCGGATGTGATTTCACCCCTTGAAACCACTGCGGGGTCGGAGGACGTTTCGGTGGAGGTGCAGGAGCAAAAAAGCGGGGCCGGGGCTATGGCCGAATCCGAGTCCTACTACGTAAAAAGGCTTCAGGATCTGGACAGCCAGATTGAGAAAACCAGGGAGACTCAGGCAGGGACGAATGTAAATAATTCCCTCAAGTCGGCCGTATCCAACGAGCTGAAGCTGTGGGACAGCGAGCTGAACAATATCTACAATGCCATCCTGGATAACCTGGGGCAGGAGGAGTCGGAGGAGCTGGTGAAAGAGGAGCGGGCATGGCTAAAGGAACGGGACAGCCAGGCCATGGAGGCCGCCAGAAAATCGGCGGGAGGCTCCAGCGAAAGCATCGAGTACACGGTTTCCCTCGTGGAGTCTACCAGACAGAGGGCCTACGAACTGGCCAGGCGGTATGCGCAGGTTCTGGAGGAGTAGAGGCAGGCGGTTCGTGTGCACAGCCGGGAGGACGCGGCTGATGGCAGCGGACCAGGCCCATGGCCGCTGCAGCCCGGGGGTAGAAATGCTTTGCTGTATTGTTGAGTGAGCAGGGGCGGAGGTTGTCGCGGGGCCAGCGAGGGGAGGGAGGCTGTGTGCCGACCGGGTTCAGATATGCCAGGCATTCCG